>JBDKKH010000092.1:0-9024 GCA_039796215.1 Verrucomicrobiota bacterium | reverse complement strand
GACCTCATGTCCAGCCCGAGCCTCACCGTGCTCGACGGCAAGACGGCCGTGATCAGCGTCGCCCAGCTCCTGCGCTATCCGCAGGCCTACGGCGACATCCAGTCCAATGTCGGCCAGGCCGGCGGCATCGTGGGCGGCGGCGGCGGCGGCGGCGCCACCGCGACCATCACCGCGGGTACTCCTCAGGATTTCACGACCCAGCAGGTCGGTGTCTCCCTCGAAGTCACCCCGACCGTCGCGGCGGACGATTCCATCGCCCTGAACCTCAAGCCGAAGGTGACCGAGTTCGAAGGCTTCGTCGAGTACGGCGGCACCTCGATCGCGCTGGCCGGCACCGTTTCCGTCTCCGTGCCCTCCGGCTTCTTCCAGCCTATCTTCAGCATCCGCGAAGTCACCACCGACGTCACCGTCTTCGACGGGGCCACGGTCGTGATCGGCGGCCTGACCCGCGAAGAAGTGCGCACGGTGGAGGACAAGGTCCCGGTCCTGGGCTCCTTGCCCCTCATCGGCGCCGCTTTCCGTTCCTCGGGCAAGAGCGTGCAGAAGCGCAACCTCATGATCTTCGTGACGGCCAACCTCGTCTCCCCGGGCGGCGCGACCCTGCGCAGCACCCATCCGGGCATGCGCGCCGGTTCGACCTTCTCGAATCCCACGATCATCTCGCCGGCCGGCGCAGTCTACCGCGAGCCGATCGAAGTCGCGGCTCCGGTCACGGCGCCGACGCCGGTGGTCGAGCCGGGCAAGTAAGTCGGCCCGCTTCCCCTGTGCAGGCCCGCCTTCCGGCGGGCCTGCTTTTTTCTGGAAGCACGCGCAGACCGGGCCGACAATCGGTCATGCGCTGGTTGCTCATCGATGGCTTCAATCTGGTCTTCCGCAGCCACTTCGCGATGGAGCGTTCGAACCTCCGGCGGCCTTCCGATCAGTTCCCCACGGGCGCCCTGCACGGCTGGATCAAGGCGCTCACCGATCTGCGCGACGCCGAGCGCCCGGATCGTTGCGCGGTCTTCTTCGACCTCGGGGGCTCCGACCGGCATCTGGAGATCCTGCCCGAATATAAGGCGCAGCGCGACGACACCCCTGAGGACATCGTCCGCCAGCTGCCGGAGATCAAGCGCCTGACCGCCTTGCTCGGCTTTCAGATCTTCGAGCGTCGCGGGGTCGAGGCCGACGACCTGATCGCGACCGCGGTCCGCGTGCTCGCCGCCGAGGGCTCCGAATGCGTCATCGTCAGCGCGGACAAGGATTTCGGCCAATGCGTCGGCGGCCCGGTGACGCAGCTGGCGCCGCCGCCGACGGCCAACCCCGCGCTCGGCTGGCGTCGGCTCGATCCGGCGGCGGTCACCGAGAAATTCGGCGTCCCGCCGGCGCGCATCGCGGACTACCTCGCGCTCGTGGGCGACGCCTCGGATAATATCCCCGGCCTCAAGGGCGTCGGTCCCAAGACCGCCGTGAAATGGCTGACCGAGCATGGCGACCTCGAGGGCGTGCTCGCCGCCGCCGACCGGCTTCAGCCCGAGCGCTTCCGCGAGCAGGTGAGGGCGGAGGCCGAGCGCATCCGGAGCAATCTCGGCCTGGTCACCTTCCGGACGGATTTCGCCTTCGAGCCAGGCGAGCCCGCCGCCGAGGACGTCGCCGGCGTCGAAGCCTTCCTGGGCGAGATGGAGATGCTCTCGACCCTGCGCCGCTATCAGGCGAAGCACGGCCGGGCCGAAGTCCCTCCGCCCGTCGCGCCGCCCGCGCCGGAGACCCGGCAAGGCGAGCTCTTCTAGGCGACGAAAAAGGCCCGCCGGTGAAGGCGGGCCTCGTCGCGAAGACCGGGCGCCGGGCTCAGTTCTTCTTGTCGGGCTTCTTGTCGGCCTTCGGGGCTTCGACGGCGGCCGGGGCGGCCTGCTGCTGAGAGGCGATGAGGCCTTGGATCTGGTTCACTTCTTCCTGGTTGAGCAGGATGACGAACTTCGACTCGAGCACTTCGACTTCGTAGTTGTGGGTGATGGAGTAGCCGACGCTCTCGGCCATCTCGCGGTTGCCCTTGTTCAGGAGTTCGAGGGTCTGGTCGAGCTGGGTCTGGATACGCGTCTTGTCTTCGGGCTTTTCGGCGCGCTTCAGGAGCTCGGTCAGCTGGAGGACGGCGTCGCGGCGGGCCTGCAGGACCTTGGCGAACTGATCGAACTGGACGACGAGGTCTAGGCCGCGGATCTCCGCGGTCTGCAGGAGCCGGCGATCGCCGCGCACCACGAGCTGCTCCTCCTTGAAGTTCTTGTCGGCGCGGGCCTTGGCGGCTTCTTCCTCGCTGACGACGGCGAACAGCCGCAGGGCGGTGTTGACGAAGGTGGCCTGGCGGTTGGCGATGGCCGGGACGTTGAAGCCCCACACCTTGAAGAAGACGGCGTCCTTCTCGTTGAAGTCCTTGACCTCGGATTCGGCGACCTTGGTCAGTGCGTCGCGCTCGACCGTGGTGAGGGCGAGCTGGATGCGCTGCTGCAGCTGCTGGATGCGGCCGAAGTGCTGGCCGAGGACCTGCAGCTCCTGCTGGAAGCGGGCGAGGGAGCCTTGGTTGGAGATCGTGAGGACGACGCGGGCGAGGTTCTGGCCGAGCGGGATGAGCTCGATCGTCGGGCCTTTGGGCGCTTCGGTGGGGGCGGCTTCGGTGGCGGGCATAGGGGGAGGGGGTTGGAGAGGGTGAGGGGTCGGGGCTTACTTCTTTTCCGCGGTGGCGGGAGCCTTGCTTTCGATGGCCTTCTTCTCGTCTTCGGTGATCTGCACGGTGAGTTTGGCCTCGGCCGGCAAGGTCAGGGCTTCGGAGGTGAAATCGAAACCATGGGTCTTCTTGAATTCATCCAGCGACTTGGAGAGGTCGTCCTGGATCTCCTTGAGCGCCTTCTCGACCTTCTTCTTGTCGTCTTCCTTCGTCAGCTTCGGCTGCAGGTCGATGAGCTGCTGGAGCTGGGCCTTGGCGTCGGCGATACGCTTGAGGGAAAGACCGAAGGTCTCGACCTCGACCTGGCCGGAGATCGTGTTGCGGATCTGGTAGCGCTTCTCGTTGGCGGTGATGATGGAGTCGCTCTTGAAATCCTTGGCCGCGGAAAGCTTGGCGAACTCCTCGTTGGTGATCGGGGTCGCGATGATGGCCTTGGTGAAAGCGAGCTGATAGGGGCGCTCGATGCTGAAGCCGCCGTAGAGCTTGCCCATGGACTCGTTGTCGCCCTTGAGCTTGGCCGACTTGGCGGCGATCTCGTGGCCGCGCGCTTCTTTCTCCGGAGTGGTCAGGGCGTTCTCGAGGAAGATCTGCAGGCGCTTCAGTTCTTCGACCTGCTGCGTCAGCACCTGGATGTTCTTCTGGAAGTTCAGGCACTCGGCGATGTTCTTCCCGGTCCAGACTTCGGCGAAATAGACCTTGGACTCTGCCTTCGGCGCGCCGGTCAGTTTGACTTCCGGCGCTGATTCCGCCGCCTTGGCGTCAGCCGGCTTGGTTTCCTCGGCTTGGAGTGCGATGCAGGTGGCGGCCAAGAGGAACGTGAATTTGTTCATGGTGGGGTGGGGAAGGGGTCTTAAATTAGCGAGCCGCCTGCTCGACACTACCCAAAACAGCGAAAAACGACTGATCATCTCCCCGGAATCCTTGGGAACAGCTGTTCGCCCGGAACCGGTCCGGACTTCCGGCGGAAGCGAACCCTTTTGTCCGAGGGTTTAAGCAGTTTATAATGAAGCGTTTACGTTTTATTATCGGCGCCTTTTCTCTTAAAAGCGGAGCCCGGTCGCCTCTCGCGCGCGTGGATCGGCCTGGCCGGCCTGAATCTTCGGCGATTATCATACGGGTCTAAACGCCGGCGGGGGAATGACCCGCTGAGTTCGCGGGTCGCGTCCGATCGTTTTAAAGACTTCGCGGGCGGCTTTGGGGTGTCTCTGGTGGTTCCACGGCTCGGTCTGGCCCGCTGATTTCCGCCCATAACCGCGATTTTCGCTTCGGCTGGGAGGGCTGCCGCATCGGCTAGGCTTGATTTCCCCGCCTCCGGCTGCATGGTCACTCTTCCTCTGCGCCGCCACCTTAGCTCAGCTGGTAGAGCATCTCATTCGTAATGAGAATGTCGCCGGTTCAAATCCGGCAGGTGGCTCCAGCGCAGAGGTTTATTTCCAGCCCGTTTGCCCGAGCGGCTTTTCCTTCCAACCTTCACGACATGAGCCGCGCCGAACATCCGCCTCGCAGCCGGGACTTGTCCCGTCGATATGACCGCGATTTCCGGGCCAGCGACGCCTACCGCGCGACCTTGCCGGACATGCAGAACAAGGACGCGTCCCTGATCCAGGGAGCCAACGTGCCCATCCAGCATGTCGGCATCTCCGGCTTCCGCCTGCCGATGCTCGTCGCCACCCGCGACGGCAAGCCGCTCCCGCTCGAGTGCACCATCACGGGCTCGGTGTCCCTCGCCGCCGACCGCAAGGGCATCAACATGTCCCGCATCATGCGGACGTTCTACGAGTTCAAGGACCGCGTGCTTTCGCATGAGCTTCTCGAGGAGATCCTGATCCGTTACAAGAAGGACCTCGATTGCAGCCGGGCCCGGATCCTCGTCGAATTCCGTTACCCCATCCTCCAGAAATCCCTGCGCTCGGGCCTCGAGGGCTGGCAGTACTACCGCGCGGTGCTCGAGGGCACGATCGACGACCTCGACCGTCTCCGTCGCTACGTCCACTTCGACTTCGTCTATTCGTCCGCCTGCCCCTGTTCCGCCGAGCTCACCGAGCACGCCCGCGAAGAGCGCGCCGCTTACGGCATCCCCCATTCCCAGCGTTCCAAGGCCCGCGTGGTCGCCGAGGTCTCGCCCGGCCGCGCCCTCTTCGTCGAGGACATGAAGGAGCTCTGCCTCAAGGGCCTGCAGACCGAGACCCAGGTCATGGTGAAGCGCGAGGACGAACAGGCCTTCGCCGAGCTCAACGGGGCCTACTCCAAGTTCGTCGAGGACGCCGCTCGCGTCGTCTACGAACAGTTCGACGGCGACGCCCGCGTGCGTGACTTCGTCATCGCCTGCTCGCACCTCGAATCCCTCCATTCCCATGACGCCGTCTCGGTCATCAACAAGGGCATGCCGGGCGGGCTTTCCGCGGATTTCAGCAATTTCAGAGACCTGATCTGCTAGTCGGTTGACGGCTTGCCCATCCGTGGTGGCCGTCTTACGGTCATTTTCACGAGGGGGTAGCTCAGTTGGATCAGAGCAGCAGCCTTCTAAGCTGCGGGTCGCGGGTTCGAGTCCCGCCCTCCTCACCACTTTAGCGCCTGCCGCCCTTTCCGGGTCGGCGGGCGCCGCGCGTCGGTCCCTCCTGGGCTTGCGAGGGTGTCCCCATGCGGCTAAGCCATGGCATGCAAATCCACGTCGCCCGGAACGCCGCCCAGCTCGGCGTTTTCTCGCCGCAAGAAATCATCGCCGGTCTGCAGGTCGGACGCTTCGTCGCCGCCGACCTTGCCTGGCGCGACGGCATGGCCGCCTGGACGCCGCTGGGAGACTGGGCGGAGTTCCGCGGCGTCGGCCAGCCCCCGCCCTCGCCGAATCGCCAGGCCGCCTCCGGCGCCCGCGAAGAGAGTGCCCTGCCGATGCCGTCATGGGAGCGCGGCGCGTCCTTCGCCCATTACGTCGCGACCATCAAGGAGGTCGCCCTCGATCCGGTGCGCACCTTCGCGAACCTGCGGGACGGCGGTTTCGGGCGGACGATCACCTTCACTTATTGGTCGCTCCTGCCGGCCTGGGTCTGCGGCAGCATTCTTTACGGAGCTTTCTTCGCCTTCATGCTCTACGCGGGCGGCCAGGCGGGCAGCCTGCACCTTGAGGACGACTTCATGAAATGGCTGGCCGGTGTCGGCGCGGGCACCTTCGCGCTGCTGATCTCGCTCGGGTTGGGCGTGCTCCTGCTTCTCGTGCCGCTCTTCAATTTCGTGGGCGCGGCCGTCACGCACCTGTTGCTCCTGCCGTGGAAGCCGGCCGGGAGTTACGCCCAGACTTACCGGGCCAACGCCTACGCCTACGCCGCCTTCATGCCGTTCGCGTTCATCCCCTGCCTGAATTACATCGCCATGCCCTGGCAGCTCGTGGCGGCCATCATCGCGCACTCGCAGGTGCATCGGCTTGCCTGGTGGAAGGTGGTCATCTCGCTGGTGGCGGTGCCTTGCTGCTGCGTCTGCGGGCTCTATGCGCTGTTGTTCGCCGCCGTCGCGGGGAAGCTCGGCTTGGCGTCCTGACCTTGCTCCGCCTGATTCGCAGACCAGCCTATCCCGGCGAGCTCAACCATGAGCTCGTCTGGCCGGCCGCGTTCCTAGGCGGCGCCGTGTTCGCCTGGGCGTGGTTCCTCGTCGGCCTGCGGCTGCCGCAGTGCGTCTTCATACGCCTGACCGGTCTGCCCTGCCTTGGATGCGGCGGGACGCGTTGCGCCCGCGCGCTCGTGCGCCTGGATTGGTGGCAGGCCTGGCTCTTCCACCCCGGTTTCACCCTCGTCATCGCTTTGGGGGCCGCCTGGACGATTTATTCGGCCGTCTTCTGGTTGCGCCGGGATACTTTGCGCCTGCGCGTTTTCGTCGATCCCGCCCGCTCGCGTCATCTGCGCCTGGCCTTCGTGGCGTTCCTCGTCGCGCATTGGACCTGGCAGTGCTACTACCTGACGCGCTGACATGATCCGGAACCTGCTACGTTTCCTCGGCTGGGTCTGCCTGCTCGTCCTGCTGGCGACGGGACTGCTGGGGTTGGTCTATTACCTCGCGGAGCGTCCGGCCAAGGTGGCCATCGAACAGCGCGTGCTCGATGCGGTCGATACGGTGCGCGAAGACGGGACGACGCCGCGGACCGTCGTGGACGCCTTGGATCAGTTCGCCGACCGTACGGTCGTGGTGACGGGCGACATCGTGCCCGCTCCGCCGCCCGCCGCGCAGGCGACGGCTCCTTATGGCGAGCCTGCCGACAGGGTCGGACTGAAGCGCCTGGTCAACCGCGGGTACACCGTGGGCTATGACGACCGGCTGCCCAGTCCCCGCTGGTCTTCCTACCGCGTCTTTCCTTGTCCCGAGGTCCACCGCGAGCGTCCGTCGGGCTTCCGGAGCGACTCGCGGACCATGGCGCGCGTCACTACTTCGGAGTACGTCCGCTCCGGGTATGACCGCGGGCATCTCGCTCCCAATTACGCCATTTCGGTCTGCCACGGCGAAGAAGCCCAGAAGGAGACGTTCCTCCTGAGCAACATCGTCCCGCAGCTCCATGCGCTGAACGCCGGACTATGGAAGGACATGGAGCAGCGGATCATGAAGCGGTACGTCGCCCGCTACGGCACGGTCTGGGTGCAGGTCGGCCCGGTCTTCCCGGACCCGCCCGACCGCCGTTTCGGCCGGATCCCCGTCCCGACCGCGTTCTGGATGGTGATCTCGGAATATGACGAGGCCGCCCGCGGCGTGCGGGCCATCGCCTACCTCGTCCCGCATGAGGAGAAGTGGCGCGACGTCGAGCTCACGCGCTATGTCGTGAGCATCCGGCGAGTCGAGGAGCTGACCGGCCTGGATTTCTTCCCGCAGCTCCCCGCGGCGGCGCAGCAAAGGCTCGAATCAGCGCCCGCGCCGCGCGCTTGGTGACGGCAGCTCGCGGCGCAGGTCGGCCGCGTGGAGGAGGCAGACGCAGTCCGAACCGTCGGCCGTCGGCAGCCACATGATCGGCAGCTTCGGCCAGGCCCGGTGCATCGCCTGCTGCAGGCCGCCGACCTCGATGACGAGGATGCCGTGCGGTTTCAGCGTCTCCCGGGCCTGCGCAAGCAGCTTGCGGATCACGTCGAGGCCGTCCTGGCCCGAGACCAGCGAGCTCTTCGGCTCCTTCTTGAATTCGGCCGGCAGGCGTCGGTAGATGCCTTCCGGTTCGTAGGGCGGGTTGCTGAGGATCAGGTCGAACTTCGGACCCTTGGTGAGCGCCGTCATCGTGTCCGTCTCGTGCAGCGTCACGCGCTTCGCGAGGCGGTGGTCGGCGACGTTGAGCGCGGCGACCTCGAGCGCCTGCGCCGAAAGGTCGGTCGCGTGGACGCGCGCCTTGGGGAAGCGTTTCGCGAGCAGGATGGCGAGACAGCCCGACCCCGTGCACACGTCGGCGACGTCGGTCACCTGCGCCGCCGGAGGCAGCCATTGGGGGATGGCCTCCGGGATGAGCTCCACGAAATAGGACCGGGGGATGATCACGCGGTCGTCGACGCGGAAACGGAGCCCGCCCAGCCACGCTTCGCCCACCAGGTAGCCCGTGGGCACGCGGTCGAAGACGCGGCGTTCGACCAGCGACAGGAAGGCGGCCTTCTCCTTGGCCGTGAGGGCGCGCTCGAAGCAGGCCGGCAGCTTCTCCCAGGCCAGGCCGGTCGCGTGGCCCATGAGGGTCAGGGATTCCTCCTCCGCGTTGACGAATCCTTGGCCGTGCGCGACGCCGGCCGACCTGAAGAGCCGGTTGGCGAAGCGTAAACAATCACCGCCCGTTCTGAGGCGGGCGGTGACGGCGGGAGTCGGGCGCGACGGGGCGCTCATCGGTGCGGCGGCGCCGCTCAGGTGAGCGGGGCGGCGGACCAGAGTTCCTTCGGGGTGCGTTCGAAGAAGTCCTCGAGGTATTTCGTCGTCGCGCCGCCCTGGCGGAAGGCCGGATCCTTCATGATCGCGCGGCAGACCGGGATCGTGGTGTGGATGCCGCGGATGATATATTCGCCGAGGGCGCGGTGCATGCGGTCCAGGGCTTTCTGGCGGGTGGCGCCGACCGAGATCAGCTTGGCCACCATCGAGTCGTAGAGGGGCGGGATGACGTAGCCCGAGTAGCAGTGGGAGTCGACGCGGACGCCATGGCCGCCGGGCGTGTAGTAGAGACCGATGGTGCCGGGGCTCGGCGCGAAGTTGCGGGCCGGGTCTTCGGCGTTGATGCGGCACTCGATGGCATGCCCGGTCATCTTGATGTCCTTCTGGGAGAGCTCGAGCTTCTCGCCGCAGGCGATGAGGATCTGGCGGCGGACGAGGTCGATGTCGGTGACTTCTTC
>JBDKKH010000091.1:0-3722 GCA_039796215.1 Verrucomicrobiota bacterium | reverse complement strand
CTGCCGAACTTCCGGGCGGCTTCCTTGACGAGCGCGGGATCCTTGATCGCCGAAGTATTCAAAGAGACCTTGTCGGCGCCGGCGTTGAGCATCGTCCGGATGTCCTCGACGGAGCGGAGACCTCCGCCGACGGTCAAAGGCATGAAGACCTGGTCGGCCGTGCGCTCCACGACATCGACCATGGTGCGACGCTCGTCGCTCGAGGCGGTGATATCGAGGAAAACCAGCTCGTCGGCGCCTTGTTTCTCGTACGCCGCGGCGACCGCCACCGGATCGCCGGCATCCCGGAGTTCCGCGAACTTGACCCCCTTGACGACGCGTCCGGCATGGACGTCGAGACAAGGGATGATGCGGACGGAAAGCATGGCTGACCTAGGGTTAGGGCGGAGCAGGGGGGAGGTTAAGCCTAAACTACTCCAGGACGACGGTGACCGGCCCGTCGTTCACGATCTCCACCCGCATGTCCTCGCCGAAAAACCCTGTCCGCACCGGCTTACCGAGGGCCTGCCCGAGCTCATGGACGAACAAGTCGAACAAGGGGCGGGCGACTTCAGCCTTGGCGGCCTGATGGAAGGACGGACGGTTCCCCTTGGAGAAGTCGGCCAGCAGCGTGAACTGGCTCACGGCCAGGACTTCGCCGCCGACGTCATGGACAGTCAGAGCCATCTTACCCGCGGCGTCTTCCATGAGGCGCAGCTTGCTGATTTCGATCGCGAGCCGACGGACCTCGCGTTCGGTGTCGCCGACGGAGATCCCGACGAGCAGGGCATAGCCGCGGCCGATCTTCGCCGAACGTGACGGATCGTCCGACAAGGCGACGCTGGCGCCCAGCACCCTTTGCAGGACGACGCGCATGATCAGACCAGCGCCTCGAGCACGGTCCTGAGTTTCATCTCGGTCTCGGTCGCCTCGGCCCCCGGACTGGAACCGGCGACGATGCCGGCGCCGGCGAAAGCCCGGGCGGAATTACCGCGCAACCGGGCGCAACGGAGAGCGACGAAGAGCTTGCCCGATTGGCCGTCCGAAGAGACCCAGCCGACCGCCCCCGTGTAGAGACCACGCTGGTGGGGTTCGAAGCCCGGAATGAAGGGAAGCGCCAGGGCGCGCGGCTTGCCGCCGACGGCCGGCGTGGGGTGCAGCTCGCCCGCGACTTCCAGGAAACGCCGGTCCGCGGGCATGACGCCTTCGATCGGGGTCCGCAGGTGCATGACGTTGCCGAGGCGCAGCAGTTCCGCGCTGCGCGAGGTGGCGGCGAGGACGCCGACCATCCGGAGCCGACGCAGGATCGAGGCGGTCACGGCGCTATGCTCGCGACGGTCTTTGTCGCTCGTGAGCAGGGCCTCGGCCAGGCTTGCGTCCTCGGAGGCGGATTCGCCGCGCCGGGTCGTCCCGGCCACGGACTCAGAACGGACCGAGCCATCGAAGAGAGACAGGAGCGTCTCCGGCGTGGCGCCCACGAGAGCTCCGTCCTCCTCGTCGACGAGGAAAGCATGGCAGGGCGGGTTCGCCCGCCGGAGACGATGCAGGGTGGCGTACACGCTGAAGGGTTCGGCCCGGCGCCAATCGAACGCCCGCGAAAGGACGATCTTCTCAAAGGAACCTTCCCGGATCAGTTCGGTCGCCCGCGTGACCGCCGAAGGAAACCAGGCTCCGCCGACCTCGGAGAGCACGGTCGGGACGGGCGCCCGCACGGGCGGCGGGGTCGAACGATAACTGAAAGACCGGAACTTATCCGCCCGCCGGGCAAGACGTTCCGCGCAGCCGGCTCCGGCAGGCTCGACCAAGGTCACGGTGGTCACCCCGTCTTCGTTGATGACCTGCCAGCTCGGAAGGAAGAGCCGGGAGTGGTCGCCGTCGCTTTCGGAGCCGGGATAGAAAGGGAAGGTGGCGATGACCCGGGGCCTGCCGCCGACGCAGACCAGGTCGGCGTCCAGCCGGCGCAGCCAGCGGTCGGCGTCGGTGAAACGATGTTCGCCGCGTCCCATCCAAGTCACCACCGGGGCTCCCGCGGCGTGGGCGCGACGTCGCGAAGGATTCTCGAAGTAACCGCGCGGCGACGGCTCATCGAAGGTCTCCATCACCGCCAAGGGATCGAGCTCCGGCGCCGTGAACGAGTAGGAGACATAGCCTCGCCCGGCGGACAGGCCTTCCGCCGTCGTCAGGGCGGTGGCTTCATCGCTTGCGTCGAGGGCTTCCACGGGATTCAGGTTAGGCGAACCGTGGAAAAAGTCCAATCAAGCCACGGGGGCGGGGGCAGGCGGTTCGATCGGCGGGAAAAGGATGCACTTTTCCGCGACCGTCGAGCCTGTGCAGACCGAGGACCAGGCCAATTCGCCCGCGAAGGACGTCGGGACGGGCCGCCCGATATTGGTCAGCAGCTTAGCCGACGTCGCCGGCATGACGGAGAGCAAGAGCGTACCGACGAGGCGGAGACCTTCCGCGACATGCGCGAGGCAGGAGTCGAGCCGGGCGCGATCGGCAGGATCGGCGGACTTGGCGAGCTTCCAAGGAGCCCGCGCCTCGATGTAGGCGTTCATGGCGCTGATGAAGACCCAGAGGGCTTCGAGGGCATGGCTGAGCTGATACTGCGCGAAATCAGCTTCATAGCGGGCCGCCGTCTCCGTCCAGAGGGCGCGGAGATTGCGCTCCAGTTCTTCATCAGCCGCCGGCGCGGGGATGAGCCCGGCATAGTTGCGGCCGACCATGTTGAGCAGGCGGTTGACGAGGTTGCCGAGATTATTGCCAAGGTCGGCCTTGTAGCGGTTCTCGAAGGTCAACGTCGAGAAATCAGCGTCCTGACCGACCACCATCTCGCGGCAGAGATAATAGCGGAAAGCATCGGCGCCGTGGGTGGAGACGTAGCCCAGCGTGCCGCTCGCGTTGCCGGAAGACTTCGAGGCCTTCTGATTGTTGACCGTCCACCAGCCATGCACCAACAGGCGCCGGGGCGGCTCGATGCCGAGGGCCTTGAGCATGCAAGGCCAGTAGACCGCGTGCGGAGGAGAGAGGATGTCCTTGCCGATCACATGCAGGTCGGCCGGCCAGAGTCCCCGGTCGGCGACGGCGGAATAGTAGTTGGTCAGCGCGTCGAACCAGACGTAAGTGACGAAGGCGGCGTCGAAGGGCAGCTCGATGCCCCAGGTGAGGCGGGACTTCGGACGGGAGATGCACAGGTCGTTCATCGGCTCCTTCAGGAACTCGAGGACCTGGTTCTGCCGGAACTGCGGGGTGATGAAGTCGGGATGAGACTTCAGATGCTCGACCAGCCAGGGCTGGAACTGCGAGAGCTTGAAGTAGTAGTTCTCCTCGGTCGTCTGCGTGACCTCACCGTAGATCTCCGGCCAGCTCCCGTCTTCCGAACGGTCCTTGTCGGTCAGGAACTGTTCCTGTCGCGTGGAATACCAATCCGTCTTCTGGCCTTTGTAGATCAGGCCTTGGTCGAACAGTTGCTGGAGGAACCGCTGCACGATCTTCTTATGACGAGGCTCGGTCGTGCGGATATAGTCGTCGTTGGAGATAGCGAGGTCGCCGAGCATGCCGCGGAAAACGCCGGCGACCTCGTCGACCAACGCCTGAGGTTCGATGCCTCGCTTCAGGGCGGTCTGCTGGACCTTCTGCCCGTGCTCGTCGAGGCCCGTCAGGAAGTGCACCGGACGGCCGGCCAGGCGGAGGTGGCGCGCGATGACGTCCGACAAGACCTTCTCATAGGCATGACCAAGGTG
>JBDKKH010000090.1:0-7061 GCA_039796215.1 Verrucomicrobiota bacterium | reverse complement strand
GGGCGCGGACCATCGCCTTGAACTTCTCGAGGGCGGAGCCGTCCTTGAGGTGCTTCTCGACGGTCTGCTTGGCGGAAAGGGTCGAACCGGCGACGCCGGCGAGGCGCACGACTTCCATGCCCAGCTTGAGGACGAGGTCCTGCAGGTCTTCGGGGCCTTCGCCCTTCAGGAGGCGGACGGCTTCGAGGACTTCGAGGCCCGTGCCGACGGAGTCGCCGAGAGGCTGGTTGATGTCGGTCACGAGGGCGACGCACTTACGGTTGAGCGAGCGGGCGACGCGGGTGACGATGCGGGCGAGCTGCTTGGCCTGCTCGAGGTCGCGGATGAAGGAGCCGTTGCCCCACTTCACGTCGATCACCAGGCCTTCGCAGCCTTCGGCGAGCTTCTTGGAGAGGATGCTGCCCGTGATGAGCGGAAGGGATGGGATCGTGCCCGTCTTCTGACGGAGCGTGTAGAGGATGTCGTCGGCCGGAGCGATCTCCTTGCACTGCTCGGTGACCGCGCAACCGACGCGTTCGAGCTGCTGACGGAACTGGTCCATCGTGGCCTTGCCCTTGAAGCCCGGGATCGAGCTCAGCTTCTCGACGGTGGAGATGCAGAACTCCTCGTCCTTGCCGTTCATGCCCGGCATGATGACGCCGGCCGCGGCGCCGAGGGCGCCCAGCACCATGGAGGTCTTGTCGCCCACGCCGCCGGTGGAGACCTTGGCGATCTTCGGCTGGGTGAGACGATCGAGGTCGATGACGTCGCCCGAGAGGCGGAGTTCCTCGGCGAGCATGGCCGTCTCCTGCGCGGACATCTGCTTGAAGTAGATCGCCATCGCGAGGGCGGCTTGCTGCGCCTCCGGCATCTCGGCGTCCATCACGGAGTCGACGATATGACGGATCTCGTCGGCGGTGAATTCGCCCCCGTCCCGCTTCTTCTCGATGAGAGAGGTGAAGGAGGGCTTCTCCTTACGCTTGTGGTCCAAGATTTTCTCTGTCATAAGTAGTTAGGATTGTGAAGGTTAGGGCCATTCTGCGGAGGACAGGGAGGCGGACTCGCTGTGATGTAAGTTTTTCTTGAAAAGTCGAGCCAAAACAGGCAAGTCGCCGCTTTTGGGACAAAAAGACCCTCACCCCCTGCCATTGGAGGCAGAAACCTGCGTTGTTTCAGGCCAGCGCCGTTTATGCCAGCAGGACGGGAGTTACCTCAACGGACCCTCAAAAAGGGCGTCAGGACCCCACAGGGAGGTCCGGAAGCCCCTGTCCGGCAGGATCGCGCCGGCATGCCAGGCAGGCGCCGCGGGGTCGCCCGACCGCGGGGCGACGAAAGCGTAAAGGTAATCCGCCGAACCCGCCGCCAGCAAAGCCGAAGCCAGGCGTGGCCCGGCCTCGATGAACACCCCGGCGATCTGCTCCTGGGCGCAGCGCTCGGACCAGACGCGCATGAAAGAGGACTTGTCGCCGACCAAGGACCAGACCGTAACGCCCTCGGCCTCATACCAAGCGAGCGCGGATTTCTGCGCGGCGGAAGCCAGCCCGACCACGATGGTCTGACGACGATGGGCGTCTTGGAAAAGATTCAAGCCGGTCCGGCCGGCGGTCCGGAAATGCCGGTCCAGCACGAAACGTACCGGACACCATTCGCCGTCGGGCAGACGCGCGGTCAGCCGGGGGTTGTCGGCCAAGGCGGTCGACGCGCTCACCGCGATGGCGGGATAGAGCCGCCGGAGCCGATGCACGCAGGCTTGCGCGGCGGGGCCCGTGATCGCCCTCCCCTGCCCGGCCGGCAAGGTCAGCTTGCCGTCGAGCGTGGCGGCGACCTTGAGCGCGAGCAACGGGCGCCCTTGGACGATCCAGTGGTTGAAGATCCGGTTGAGTTCGGCGCATTCCTCGCCGAGGACGCCCTCCACCACGGCGACGCCCTGGGCGCGCAGCAGCGCCAAGCCATGGCCGGCGTGGGCCGGATTGGGATCGCGGGCGCCGACCACGACCGTGCGCAGCCCGGCGGCCAGGATGGCGTCGACGCACGGGGGCGTGCGGCCGTGCGTGCAGCAAGGTTCGAGCGTGACGTGCAGGACGGCGTCCGGAGCGGGCCTGCGGCCCAACGCGCGCAGGGCCATCACTTCGGCATGCGGCGCGCCGGCCTGGGCGTGGAAGCCCTCGGCGACGATCTTCCCGCCCTCCGTGATGACGGCCCCCACCATCGGGTTGGGATGCGTGCGGCCCCAAGCCTGACGCGCGAGCTCCAGGGCCCGACGCATCGGCGGCTCGGACACGGCGACGGACACGATCAGCGGTTGCGCTTGCGCGAGACCGCGGCGGCCTTGGGGCCTCCCGGGGTCAGCTGCGGCTCGGAGTAGTAACGGAACCCGTCGAGCTTGCGGCGCTCGATGCCGCGACCGAGCAGCTGCTCGATCTGCTGGAGATGGTGCATCTCGTCGGGCGAGTAGAGCGTGAAGGCTTCGCCCTCGGCGGAAGCGCGGCCGGTGCGGCCGATACGGTGGACGTAGTCCTCGGCGTGCTCGGGCACGTTGTAGTTGATGACGTGCGTGACGCCGCGGATATCCAGGCCGCGCGAGGCGATATCGGTCGCCACCATGATGCTGAACTTGCCGGACTTGAAGCCCGCGAGGGCGGCGGCGCGCTCCGACTGGGTGCGGTCGGCATGCATCGTGGCGACGGGCGTGCCGTGCCCTTCGATCCATTCCGCGATGCGGTCGGCGTCGCGCTTGGTGCGCGTGAAGACGATGACCGACTTGTAGCCGCTCTTGTTGAGCAGGGCCAGCAGCAGGTCGTACTTCTGGAAGATGTCGACCGGGTAGATGGCGTGGTCGACCGTGTCGGCGGCGCCGAGGCCGGTGCGGACGTCGACCGTGACGGGCTCCCGGAGGGCCCAGCCGGCGATGCGTCCGATGGCGTCGGAAATGGTGGCGGAAAACAGGAGCGTCTGACGGTCCTTGGGGCAGTAGTTGACGATCCGGGTCACGTCCTCGATGAAGCCCATGTCGAGCATGCGGTCGACCTCGTCCATGATGAGGATCTGGATGGACTTCAGGTCTAGGATCTTCTGCTCATGGAGATCGAGCAGGCGGCCCGGGGTGGCGATGACGACGTCGACGCCCTCTTCCAAGGCCTTGACCTGGGCGCCGTAGCCCACGCCGCCGTAAAGGAGCGCGGTCCGGGTGCCGAAGTGCTTGCCGTACTTCTGGAAGTTCTCGTCGACCTGGACCGCGAGTTCGCGCGTCGGGACGAGGACGAGGCAACGCGGCTTGCCGGCGGCGGGGCCGAGCAGCGAAAGCGTCGGCAGGGCGAACGCGGCGGTCTTGCCGGTGCCGGTCTGGGCGGCGCCGATGATGTCACGGCGGGCCATGATGGCCGGGATGGCCTGCGCCTGGATGGGGGTGGGCGTCACGTAGCCGTGTTCGGACAGGGAGCGCAGGACTGGCTCGGGCAGGCCGAGGTCGGTGAAGGTAGACATAATATGACTTCAGAAAGCGACAGGCGGACCCAAAGGGGAAGAATAAAGGAAGAAAACTGGGGGAGACCGGTCGCGCCAAGCCTGCGGGTCCGGGTTTGACAATCTCCTCAGGATTCCCTGCATAGGTCTTCCTTCTCTGCAGAAGGACGCACGGTGGTTGTAGCTCAGTTGGTTAGAGCACTGGTTTGTGGTACCAGGGGTCGGGGGTTCAAGTCCCCTCAATCACCCCACTTTGCAGGAGCCCCGGAGCAATCCGGGGCTTTTCTGCTTGGGCAGGAAAGGACGCCCTGCCCGCGCCCCGCCCGGCTCTCAGCCGTGGGCGCCCTTGGACTTGAAGTAGGCTTCCAGGCTGTCGCGGATGGCCTTCTCCAAGGCTTCGTCCTTCGCCTTGACCTCGGCGTCGATCGCCGGATCGCCGACCTCGGCTCCGCGTCGGAAGAGCTTGCCGCCGCCGAAGGCGAGGCGCTGGGCGTAATAAGTCTGATAGACCACCTGGAACTTATAGCCCGAGGAATAGTTGGTCAGCTGCACGACGACCTTGTCGACCGGGTAGTCGGGATTGACCTTGCGAAGCGCGGCGCGGACCTGCGCGGAGGCCTCGCGGGAATCGCACTTGATCTGGTTGTCCATGAAACGCGCGTCGCTGAACTCGGCGTCCATGGGGAAGAAGATGCCCGTGCGCAGCCCGTGGAAAGACGTGCCGGGAATCCCGTAATACAGGATGAGGCACGAGACGAGGGTGACACCTACCATCGAGGCCAGGCCGGCCAGCGGATGCATCGGTTTCTTGAGCTTAACGGCGCACATGACGGAAGGACATAAGCGTCCCGCCCCCCGAATCAATCAGATTGGGGAGGCGGAGGGCGTGCTTACTTCAGCGTCTGCAGGAAAGCCTTCACGTCTTCCAGCTCCTGGGGCTTGAGGATAAGGCCCATGGGAGGCATCGGCGAGACCCCGAGCTTCTCATAACCCTTGGCGAGCACCTTGTTGGGTTCGGTCAGAGACTCATGGATGTAGGCGGGCGTGGCGCGGGTCGCGAGACCATCGAGGGCGGGTCCGATGGCGCTCCCCTTCCCTCCGAGCATGTGACAGTTGAAGCAGCCGGCGACGGGGTGCTTCCAGAAGATGTCCCGGCCGCGACCGGCGTCCCCGGCGACCAAGGGCGCTTCGCCCGCCATGGTGAGTTCGCTCAGGCGGACATCGTCGAAGATCACCTCGCCGAAACCGACGTGCAGGAGGTTGATGCTGGCCTTGGTACGTCCGCCGCTGTTGAAGGTCGTCTCGACCTGGGCCCAGTCCGACTCGCGGGCGGTGACCTTCTCCGTTTCGGCGCGACCGAGATGATCGTTGAGGCTGGCCTTGCCCTTCAGTCCGCGGGAGCGGATCCAGGCGCTCAGGCGGTATTCCGTGTTCGGCTTCAGATCCACGTCGAAATAGAGGCTGGTGTCGGCCGTGCCGTCTTCCGGCGACTTGATCGTGACGTAGGAGCGGACGGCCGACTTGCCCGAACGGACCATGGCGGGATCGGTCACGCGTTCCCAGCGGGCCTTCGTCGTGGCGGGCTGGTTGTTGTAATCGCGACGGGTCCAAGATTCCGGCAGCTTGCCCGCTCCGGCGGCCTCGAAGCCGGCGTTGGCCAGGAGATTCGGGCCTTCGACGTAGGTCGCGGTCTTATGCTTCTTGGCGAGCAGACGGACGGCCTCGTTGAGCCATTCGTCGGCCTTCACCGCCGGATCGGCGGCGAGCTGACGGACGAGCGTCTGCACCTCGGGGGACGTGGGGAGCTCGGCCAGCTTCACGAGGGCGGCGAGACGGGTCGCCGGATCCTTGTCGGCGACGACGCCGGATCCGAAGAAGAGCTTCTGGGCGGCGGCGTCGGCGCCCAGGGCGCGGACGGCGTTGCGGCGCAGCTCGGGCGAGGCGGAGAGCAGCGCGGACTGGTGGGTCGCCTCGTCGAGTTCGCCGAGACCCTGCAGCGCCCGGAGAGCGTGGATCGCGGCGACATCGGCGGGCGACTTCACGACGACGTCGCGGAGCGCCGGCGCGAGATCCTTCTTCTTGCCCTCGACGATCATGCGCTGGGCGCGGAGACGACCGTACTGGGTGCCGCCGGAGAGTCCGGCGACCAGCTCGGCGGCGGATTCGCCCTGGCCAGGCTTCTCGCCGGCGCCGGGCTTGTCCCAGACGACGCGGTAGATGCGTCCGCGGGAGTGGTCGCGCAGGTCGTTCTCATGCGCGCCGCCGACGCCGGTCTTGGCGTCGAAGCCGCCGCGGGACTTGGAAGGCGTCGGGTTATGCTGGATGATGAAGTTCTGCCAGTCGGCGAACCAGACGGCGCCGTCGGGACCGACTTCGGCGAAGACCGGGGACATCCATTCGTCCGTGCTGGCGACCAGGTTGAAGCCGTCCTTGGCGACATGGCCGGCGCCCGCGGGCTGGACGTCCATGAGGGCGATGATCTTCATGGTCGGCTCGCAGACCAAAGCCATGCCCTGCAGGCGAGGCGGCAGCTGCGCGGAGTAGATGAAGTTGGCGCCGGCTGCGGCGGTGTATCCGCCCATCCAGTCCACCTGACGGAAGTTGGGGGTGATCGTGTGGGCCTTGTCGACGAGGTTGATCTTCTTGGCCGTCATGGCGCGCTGTCCCTTGCCGACGGCGGTCTGAGGGATGCCGCCGAAGAAGATCGGGGCGCCGTTGGCCGTGCCGCCGAAATCATCGCCGGCGGCGTTGGCGCTCTGGCCCCAGGTGTTGTTGCTGAACTGGTGCAGGAATTCGAGGGCGGAACCGTCGGCCTTGAAGCGGTAGGAGCCTTGGGCGAAGTTCAGCTTCTGCCCGCCGACCTCGCCGGAAAAACCGCTGTAGCCAACGGCGCCGCGGAGCCAGTTGTCATAGCCGTAGGAAAGGCTGCTGGCCTGCGCATGGGTGTCGCGGACCCCGAAGCCGCTCATGACGACCTGACGCACGTCGGCCTTGTCGTCGCCGTCGTTGTCCTTGAGGAAGATCAGATGGGGAGGCTGGGCCACGATGACGCCGCCGCCCGTGAAGACCAGGCTGGTGGGGATGTTGAGGCGGTCGGCGAAAGTGGTGAACTTGTCCGCGCGGCCGTCGCCGTCGGTGTCCTCGCAGATGACGATCTTGTCATTGCCGTTCTGATCCGCCTTCACGCCGTGAGGATAGTCGGAAGTGCAGGCGACCCAGAGGCGGCCGCGGGCGTCCCAGGCGAAGGCGATCGGCTTGGTGATGTCGGGCTCCGCCGCGAACAGGACCAGCTTCATGTCGGCCGGCACCTGGGTGCGCTCCATGCTGCCCTTGACCGAGAAGGGTTTCTGGAAGGTCAGCGGCTCGGGCCGGCGCTCGTAGTTGGCCACGTTCACGTTCTTCTCGCGCTGCTCGGTCTCGCGCTGGGCGAGGAAAGCCTGCCAGCTGGCCTTGCGGGCGGCGGGGAGCGCCTTCTCCAGGGCGATGCGGAAAGCCGCCGGGTCGGCGGAAGCAAGGACGGGGAGCTTGGTGATGAGATCACCCCTGCCGGCCAGCACGTAGGCGTCGTAGCGGGCGTCGTCCTGTGGTGGGTTGTAATCGAACCAGATGCCGTCGCGGCC
>JBDKKH010000089.1:0-3844 GCA_039796215.1 Verrucomicrobiota bacterium | reverse complement strand
CTCCGTGCGCATGCGCGGCGTCATGGAGAAGTGCACCTACTGTGTGCAGCGCATCCAAGAGGCCAAGATCCAGGCCAAGGTCCGCGCCCGCAACTCGGCCGAGATCAACGTCCGCGACGGCGCCATCAAGGTCGCCTGTCAGCAGGCCTGCCCGGCCGGCGCGATCGAGTTCGGCGACATCACCGACCCCAAGAGCCGCGTCGCCAAGGCCAAGGCCTCGACCCGCTCCTACGGCGCCCTGACCTACCTCAACACCCGTCCGCGCACGACCTACCAGGCCAAGCTGCGCAACCTGAACCTGCGCATGCCCGGAGCCAACCTCGTCCCGCTCTCCCGCGTCGAGATGGCCGGCCGCGAATCGCACGGCGCCCCGGCGCACGGCGACGGCCACGCCAAGCCCGCGCACGGCGCCGGTCACCACGCCCAATAATCCTTAAACGCCCCATCGTCCCATGGCTCACGCCCACGACAGCTCTTCCGAGCGCCCCGCGATCCTCGACCAGGTTCGCCCAGCCGAGCTCCCGCGCTCTCCGCTGATCCTCAACAACCGCGGCTTCCACTGGATCACCGACAAGGTCTGCGGCATCGTCGAAGAAGAGACCCCGCTCTGGTGGAAGGTCATGTTCGGCGTCGCGCTCTTCGTCGCGTCCTTCACGTTCATCGGCCTCGGCTACCTCGTCGCGACCGGCACCGGCACCTGGGGCCTGCGTTCCCCCGTGGGTTGGGGCTGGGCGATCGTGAACTTCGTCTTCTGGGTCGGCATCGGCCACGCAGGCACGCTCATCTCGGCGATCCTCTGTCTGCTCCGCCAGAAGTGGCGCACCTCGATCAACCGGGCCGCCGAAGCCATGACCATCTTCGCGGTGTGCTGCGCCGGCCTCTTCCCGCTCTTCCACGTCGGACGCGTCTGGTTCGGCTGGTGGCTCCTGCCTTTGCCTAACCAGAACGCCATCTGGCCGCAGTTCCGCTCGCCGCTCGAGTGGGACGTCTTCGCCGTCTCGACCTACTTCACCGTCTCCACGCTCTTCTGGTACATGGGCATGATCCCCGACCTCGGCACCATCCGGGATCGCGCGACCACCTGGTGGCGCAAGGCCTTCTACAGCCTGCTGGCCATGGGCTGGCGCGGCGGCAACCGCCAGTGGTCCAACTTCGAGATGGCCTACCTGCTGCTCGCCGGCCTCTCGACCCCCCTCGTGCTCTCCGTGCACACCATCGTCTCGTTCGACTTCGCCGTCTCGAACGTCCCGGGCTGGCACACCACGATCTTCCCGCCTTACTTCGTCGCCGGCGCCATCTTCTCCGGCTTCGCGATGGTGCTGACCCTGATGCTCCCGCTGCGCGCGATCTACCGCCTGCACGACGTCATCAACCAGTACCACATCGACAACATGTGCAAGATCATCCTGGCGACGGGCACGATGGTCGGCTACGCGTACGCCATCGAGTTCTTCATCGCGGCCTACTCCGGCAATTCCTTCGAGAAGTTCGCCTTCATCAACCGCGCCTTCGGCCAGTACGCCTGGGCCTACTGGATCATGGTGTCCTGCAACGTGATCACCCCGCAGCTCTTCTGGTTCAAGAAGGTCCGCGAGAACCACTCCCTCGTCTGGATCATCTGCCTCTTCGTCAACGTCGGCATGTGGTTCGAGCGCTTCGTGATCACCATCACCTCGCTCGCCAACGACTACCTGCCGTCGAGCTGGGGCTACTACAGCCCGACGATCGTGGATATCTTCACCTTCTTCGGCACCTTCGGCTTCTTCTCCGTCCTCTTCCTCCTGTTCGTGCGCTTCCTGCCCCTCCTGCCCATGGCCGAGGTGAAGATGGTCGCGCCGCAGGCCGACCCCCACGCCCACTGATCTCCGCCGCAACCCGACCATGAACGAACGTAACGAACGCATCCACGGCGTGGCCTGCACCTTCCGCAAGGTGTCCGACGTGTTCCACGCCGCCGAGAAGGTGCGCGATGCCGGCTGGAAGAACTGGGACGTGCACACGCCTTTCCCGATCCACGGGATGGACCAGGCCATGGGCCTGCCGCGCTCCCCGGTCCCCCGCCTGACCCTGCTCGGCGGCGTCACCGGCTTCATCACCGGCTGCCTCCTGACCTGGTACATGAACTCCTACGACTACCCGCTGATCGTCGGCGGCAAGCCCTACTGGAGCGTCATCTTCCCCTTCCCGGTGCTCTACGAGTGCACGATCCTCTTCGCCGCCTTCGGCACCTTCTTCGGCCAGTTCATCTTCAACCGCCTCCCGCGCCACAATCATCCGCTGTTCGAACTCCCGAACTTCGCGCGCGTGTCCGACGACACGTTCATGATCGTCCTCGAGGCCCGCGACCCGCGGTTCCATCTCGATGAGTCGCGCAACTTCCTCCAGTCGCTCGGCGGCCAGGAGATCACCGTCATCCGCGACTAATCCGCACCCATGAGCCGTTATCTCGCATTCCTCGCCGTCGCGGTCGTCGCCACGATCAGCTTCTTCGGCATCCAGGGCAAGGTCTCCAAGGACACGCCCGTCTATGTCTTCGACGACATGGACCATCAGGCCAAGTACAAGGCCCAGGGGGAGAACGCCTTCTTCGCCGACGGACGCGACGCGCGCCCGGCCGTCGCGGGCACCGTCGCCCGCGGCACGGGCCTCGAGCCGCTCAAGGTCTTCGCGGCCGACTACGTCCGCGCCGAATCGCTCAACCCCGCCTTCGTGTCCGGGAAGGACGCCAAGGGACAGTTCCTCGCCGGCTTCCCCGCCAAGTCGCTCAAGCTCGCCAAGGGCCAGCTCGCCGACTACGGCGTCGACGCCTCGGTCCTCGCCCTGGGCCAGGCCAAGTACCAGGTCTACTGCGCGGTCTGCCACGGTGACGCGGCCGACGGCAACGGCATCATGAAGGTGCGCTCGGCCCTCGAGGGCGACGTCGCCATCCTGACCATCGCCAACCTCCAGACGCCGATCATCCGGGGCTACCCGAACGGCCAGCTCTTCGACGTCATCACCAACGGCAAGAACACCATGATGGGGTATGGCGACAAGCTGTCCCCCGAGGAACGCTGGGCCGTGGTCGCCTACCTGCGCGCCTTGCAGCTCTCGCAGAACTGCCCGCCCGAACTCGTCCCTGCCGACGTGAAGTCCCAGATCAAATAATCCGCCCATGAGCTCCTTTTCGCCTCACGCCCTCACCGCCCACTGGAAGAAGTTCCTGGCCTTCGGCGTCGTCGCCCTGGCCGTCGTCTGGTACTTCGCCTGGGCCGGCCTGGCCCATCACGACAACCGCCAGGCCCTCTCGGTCCTCGTCGGCGCGCTCTTCTGGATCGCGACCCTCGTCGGCATGCTGATGCTGACGATGATCACCCGCGTCTTCGACGCCGGCTGGGCTCCGCTCATCCGCCGCAACTGGGAGCTCCTCATCGTCGGGCTGCCGGTGGTGATCCTCCTCGGCGTCGCGCCGCTCGCCTTCAGCGAGTCCTTCCGCCACGCCGTCTGGTATTGGACGGACGCCGCGCACGTGCTGCCCAGCGGCCACGAGGTCGGCCACGACCCCATCCTCCAGGCCAAGAGCTGGTTCCTCAACGAGAAGTTCTTCCTGGTCCGCATCGCCCTGTACGTCCTCGTCTTCGGCGCGCTCGTCACCCTCCTGCGACGCTGGTCCTTCGCGCAGGACACCGACCGCACGGCCGGCCACACCCACCGTCTCCACGCCGTCTCGGCCGTGGGCATCCCGCTCGGCGCCGTCGCCCTGACGATGCTGGCCTTCGACTGCCTGATGGCCCTGTCGTACCACTGGTTCTCCACGATGTACGGCGTGTGGTTCTTCGCCCTCTCGATCCGCCTCGCCCTCGCG
>JBDKKH010000088.1:0-3781 GCA_039796215.1 Verrucomicrobiota bacterium | reverse complement strand
TCTCCGTAGAGGAAACCGTGGTCGAAAACGGAGATCTTGGCCTCGGCCTTGGGGTAGAACTTTCCGTCGATGTAGACTTCCATGATGGTGAAAAGCCTCATCTTGGCGGGTGCGCCGACCTTTTTCCAGCCCGAAAGCCCCCGAAAGCGGGGAAGCTCAGGCGGACTCGCGGAGGGTCAGGCGGAACTTGCCGGAATCCTCGGGGGTGATGAAGCCGACGGTCTCCGCCGTCACCGGATGTCCCAGCAAGGCCCCGAGCGACGCAGCGAGCTCGCGTCCGATCGTCGTCAGGGCGTCTCCAGGGACTTCCGGGAGAAGGCATAGCCGGGCCGTGCCATCGGCCGCTTGGCGGAGCTGGTAATGGACGACGCCGGCAGCGGCTTCCATGAGCCGGTCGACCTGGTGGGTGGTCACGACGCGACCGCCGGAGCCCCGCAGGGCGTCCCGTTTGCGGCCATGGACGCGGTACCCGTCTCCCCGGGCTTCGACGTAGTCGCCGATCTCGTAGCGGATCAGCGGGAGGAAGGGGTTGGTCAGCGTGGTGACGAGCAGTTCGCCGACGCCGGCCGCATCGACGTCGGCGACCTCCAGGAGCGCCGTCGCCGGGCTCGGGCGCATGCGGTCGCCCGCCTCGACGAGCAGATGTCCCGTCTCGCTCGAGCCATAGAGGTTGATCACGGGCACGCCGAAGACGCGCTCCATGATGGCGCGGTGACGGCAGCTGGTGAACTCGTAGCTGGTGAGGATGAAGCGCAGGGAGGGGAAGCGCAGGCCATGTCGCTCGCAGTGCAGGGCGAACCAGGCACCGTGCACCGGGTCGACGTCGAGGAACCCCGGGGCCCACGCGGAGACCTCCGCCGCCATGACCGCCGATTTCTCTTCGCCGAGGCTGAAAGGGATGCGGGCTTGGTTGACGAAAAGGCTGGCGCCGAGGGTGCGTTGCTCGCGGCTGAGCCAGCGGTTGTAGCAGCTGACGCCGCTGCACCCGGGCGTGGTGAGGACGGCGCGCCGCAGGTCGGGAGCACGGTCCAGGATCTCGGCGATGAAGGGATTCTGCCGCAGAGCGCGGCCTTCCTGCTCGGCCCACCAGGTCCGGCCGAAGACCACGCGGACGCTGGCACCCGAGGTCCCGGAAGTGCTTTCTTCTTCGACGTCACCGGAGGCCAGCAGGGTCTTGAGGTCGACGCCGGCCGGGAGGAAGCCTTCGGGAGAGTGTTCGCGGAGCTGGCTTTTCGTGACGCGCGGCAGCCGGGCGAGCGTCGGAGCTTCGAGCGCGAAGGCCTCGCGCCAGGCCGACGTGGCATAGAAGGGGGCTTGGCGCGCCATGTCGATGGCGCGGCCTAGGTCGGCCGCGTCGGCAGGGCGGGCGCGGGCGGGCGAACTTGCGGTAGCCATGGTCTGAAGGAAATCATCCGGGTCCCGAATGCAAAACGCCGGGCTGGTTTGATGGCGGGCCCTCCCCCGCGCTCGTCGCGAAAGCGGAGGCGTGCCCGACGCTTGTCGCTTGCCCAGAGGCGGGCGGGGGTTTGCTATGTCGTCATGCCGACCGTCGCGAACAAGCAGAACTCCCCCAACCTGATCCTCGCCGGATTCATGGGCACGGGGAAGTCCGCCTTGGGCCGTCAGCTGGCCAAGCGCTGGCGGCGGAGTTTCTTCGACACCGATGAGATGGTGGAGAAACTGGCCGGCACCAGCGTGGCCGACATCTTCGCGCAGCAGGGCGAGGCCCATTTCCGGGCCTTGGAGCGCCAGGTCGTCGAGAACCTTCTGCCCGAATACGGCGCCGTCATCGCTTGCGGCGGCGGCCTGGTCGTGCCTCCGGGCATGGGCGAGCTCGTCCGCTCCAAGGGCATCGTCGTGACCCTCTTCGCCTCGGTCGACACCATCCTCCGCCGCACGGCCGGGAACACCCGCCGGCCCTTGCTCAAGGGCGACGACCCGGAGTCCAAGGTGCGCGAGCTGATGAAGAAGCGGGAGCAGGCTTACATGCAGGCGGGCATCGCCGTGTACACCGACGGTCGCTCGCTCCAGCAGCTCTGCGTGATCGTCGAACGGGTCTACGAGCGCGAAGCCCGCGCCTTGCTCAAGGGCCGTCCCTCGGAGGATCGCTGAAGGCGTTCCCGGCCGGCGCCTCGTCGCGGAAGCGACGGACCACTTCCAGGAACTCGCTCCGGTCGATCGCGAACGCGCCGAGGCTCGCCAGGTGGGCGGTGGGCACCTGGCAGTCGATGAGGAAGTAACCCGCGTCCGCCAGGCGGGCGACCAAGGTGGCGAAGCCGACCTTGGACGCGTCGGCCCGGAGGTGGAACATGGACTCGCCGTGAAAGAGCCGGCCCAGGGCCACGCCGTAGAGCCCGCCGACCAGGCGGCCTTCCCAATGGACTTCGACGCTGTGGGCGATGCCTTGGCGGTGGAGTTCGGTGTACGCCTTGATCATCTCATCGTTGATCCAAGTGCCGGCCTGTCCGGGCCGGGGGACTTCCGCGCAGCGTCGCATGATGGTCGTGAAGTCCTGGTCGAACGTCACCGCCCACCCTGGCTTGCGCAGGGTCTTCCGCAGGCTGTCCGTCAGGCGGAAATCGCCGGGCCGCATCACGAAGCGGGGGTCGGGGCACCACCACTTCACGGGTTCGCCCGCCGAGTACCAGGGGAAGATGCCGGCACGGTAGGCGGCGAGGACTTCAGCCGCCACCAAGCGTCCGCCGCGGGCCACGGGGGCCTGGGTCGGAGCCTTCGACGGGTCGCCGCGATTCCATTCCTGCATCGTCGACAGGTTCGCCGAGGCAGGGGAGGGGGCGCAAGGTTAGTCCTTGGTGATGTTGTAGACCGAAGGAATCGAGATGCCGAGTTCGGCGGCGATCTCCCGGACGGCGGCGCCTTTCTTGCGCATGTTCTGGGCTTTCGAACGCATGCCGTCGGAAATCTGGGCGCGGGCCCGGTTGGGGCGCGACAGCAGCTTGATGAGGCGTTTGGCGAGCTCGGGCTTGGACAGGCCGGCCACTTCGCGTTCGATCAGCGACTGGCGTTCGCTGTGCTCGTCTTCCCAGGTCTGGACCGCGAGATCGCGGGCCTTGGACAGGGCGGCTCGGACGTAGGCGTCTTTGGAAGTGAAGGCGGCTGGGTCGAGGTCGATTTTCATGGTGACGGGGTTGGTGCGATGGTCGGGGTCAGATTAGGTATGACACCTAATGCCACCAATTGTTTTATAATATTCTGATTTGTCAAACTTTGGTAAAGGTTTGACGCTCCCGACCCGGGCTATCGGCTCCATTCGAGCATCCGACGCAACGGGGCTTCCGCGGCCGCCCGGAGGCCTTCTTCCATCAGGATCTCCGGAGTACCGTCCCGCAGGCAGTCCCGGACTTTCGTCAAGGTGTTGAGCTTCATGAAGCGGCAGTCGTTGCATGAGCAACGATCCGTCGGGGCCGCGACGAAGGTCTTGCCGGGCACTTCGCGCCGTAGCCGGTGGATCATCCCTGATTCGGTCGTGACGATGATGGTGTCGGCGGTCTGCGCCTGGCACCAGCCCACCATGAGCTCGGTGGAGCAGACCATGTCGGCCAGCTCGCGCACGGCCTCGGTGCATTCGGGGTGGGCGACGACGGGCGCGCCCGGGTGGGCGGCTTTGGTCCGCAGGAGCGCGGCCGGCGTGAACTGCACGTGCGCGTAACAGTTCCCGGGCCACAGCTGCATCGCGCGACCGGTCTTGCCCGAGACCCAGCGGCCCAGGTTCTGGTCAGGCACGAAGAGGATGGGGCGGTCGGCCGGGGCGCGGCTGACG
>JBDKKH010000087.1:0-7638 GCA_039796215.1 Verrucomicrobiota bacterium | reverse complement strand
ATCTCCGACGGCCAGGACATGGTCCATCTGGGGAAGATCATGGTGCCGGCCCGCGCCTACGCGGCCCGCTTCGGTTTCACCGGCGACGTGCAGCAGCGCAAGGTGGGGGTGATGTCGGGCGGCGAACGTAACCGCATCCACCTGGCCCGCCTCATCAAGGCCGGCGCCAACGTGCTGTTGCTCGACGAGCCCACCAACGACCTGGACGTGAACACGATCCGCGCGCTGGAGGACGCCTTGGCGGGTTTCGCGGGCTGCGCGGTGATCGTGACGCATGACCGCTGGTTCCTCGACCGGGTGGCGACCCACATCCTGGCCTTCGAGGACGACAGCACGGTCGTCTGGCACGAGGGCAATTTCGGAGATTATCTCGAAGATCGTCGCAAGCGTCTCGGATTGGATTCCGACACGCCCCGCCGTCCGAAGTATCGCCGGCTCACGCGCTGAGCCGGCCCGTCGCCTTGAGTCGCCGCCGCCAGGCTCCGGCCGTCGCGGCGAGCGTCGCCATCTGCGTCTCGCTCAGGCGCCAGCTCCAGTTGCCGTGCGGTTTGCCCGGCGTGTTGAAACGCGACTCGGAGCCAAGTCCGAGCAGGTCCTGGACAGGCAGGAAGGCGGCGATGCCTGGCGAAGCCAGCGCGGCCTCGGCGATCGCGAGGTGCGGGCTGGTCAGCGGGCCGAAGCAGGCCTCCGCCCGTTCACGTTCTTCGCGCGACGCCAAGGCGTACCAGCCCGCGACGGTGTCGTTGTCATGGGTGCCCGAGTAGACGATGCGGTCGGCGGTGATGTTGGCGGGGAAGTGCGGATTGCCTTCGGGCGGTCCGCCGAAACCGAACTGAATGACGGACATGCCGGGCAGGCCCGCGGTCCGGCGCAGCACGTCCACGCCGGGGGAGAGCAGGCCGAGGTCTTCCGCGACGAGCGGCAAGCCCGCCAAGGCGTCGGTGAACGCGAGGCCCGGGCCGTCCCGCCAGCATCCTTCGCGCGCGTTCGGCGCGCCCGCGGGCACGCTCCAGTAGTCATGGAGGCCGCGGAAGTGATCGATGCGGATGGCGTCGAAGAGCTCGAGGTCGTGCCGGACGCGCGCCCGCCACCATGCGAACCGGTCGGCGGCATGGCGCGGCCAGTCGTAGAGCGGGTTGCCCCAGAGCTGGCCGTCGGCGGCGAAGTAATCGGGCGGCACGCCGGCCACGGCTGTCGGCCGGCCCGCGGAGTCGAGCTGGAAGAGCTCGGGACGCATCCGCGCGTCGCATCCGTCGGCGGAGACGTAGATGGGCTCGTCGCCGAAAAGGCGCACGCCTCTGCTCCGCGCGTAGGCGCGCAGGCGGGCCCATTGCTCGGCGAACAGGAACTGCAGGACCGCGGCTTCGGTCGCCAGGTCGGCCGGCGCGACCGCGATCGTCCACTGGTTTGGCGCGGTGAAGCCGTTCGCCTCGCGCAGCGCCGCGAAGCGGCACCACTCGTCGAGCCAGCCGGCCTGGCGTTCGCGAAAGCGGCCGAAGGCGGCGTCCTGCCCCAGCGCGACGGCGCCGCGGCGGGCGGCGAGCTGCAAGGCGGGCCGGAGATCCCGCCACAGGCGGCCGTAGTCGGTGCCCTGGTCATGTCCGCGTCCGAGCGCGGCCACCTCCGACGCGGTGAGCAGCCCGCGGGCCGCGAGGTCTGTCAGGTCGAGGAGATAAGGATTTCCCGCGAAGACGGAGAGCGCCTGATAGGGCGAGTCTCCGTAGCCCGTCGGACCCAGCGGGCAGACTTGCCACCAGGTGAAGCCCGCGTCCGCGAGGATGTCGATGAAGGCGCGGGCCTCTGCCCCCATCGAGCCTACGGGCCCCGGACCCGGCAGGGCCGTCGGGTGAAGGAGCACGCCCGCGCATCGCGCGGGGAAGGCGTGGCAGGAGTAGGCGGATTTCGCCGGCGCCGGGGCGGCCGAAGGGCGGCGGGCAGGCATCTTAGCGCATCTGCACGAGACGCTTCGCGCGGATCCCGTCCAGCCAGCGTTGGACGGCCAGCTTCAGCGTGATCGCGCGGACCTTGCCCTCGATCTCCGACATCACCTCCGGGTCGCTGACCGGGGCGTAGCCTTTGGGGCGGGTGTCTTCCGGGCTGATGATCACGTAGAGGGGGGCGGAGCCCACGTCGAATCTCAACGGCGCGGAGACCTGGCCGGGCTTGAGGGTGCGCAGGGCTTGCACCACGGCTTGGTTCAGGTCGTCCAGGTTGCGCCAGCCCGTGTCGCCGCCTTTGCGGGCGTAGTCGTCGGAGCTGATGCGTTCGGCGACGTCGGCGAAGGTGAGTTGTGCGCCGGCGGGTTTGCCGCCGACCTTGTAGCGTTCCAGCAGTTCGCTGATTTTCGCGGGGTGGGCGAGGGCGTCCGCCCAAGCGGCGGCGCGGGCTGCGGTCTCCTCGGGTTTTTCGGCGGCGCCTTGCGTGATCGTGATCTGCCGGAGCTTGACCTGCTCCTTGCGCAGGAAGTCGGCTTTGTTCTTGTCGTAGTATTCCTGGATCTTGCCGGGGTTGACGTCCCAGGCGGTCCGCCGGATCTGGCCCACCATGAATTCGAAGATGATGCGGTCCTCGATGGTCTTGCGATAGGCGAGGGGCGTCGTGCCCGCGGCGCGGAGGGAGGCGACGAAGCGATTCCGGTCTCCGCCGAAATCGCGGCGGACCGTCTCCTCGATGTCTCCGTCGATGTAGGACGACGGGAGGTTCGCGGTGTTGGCCCGGAATTCCGCGATGACGAGCTGGCGCTCGGCCATGGAACGCAGGGTCTCTTCGGCCGCCTGCTTGACGGCTTGGTCGAACTCGAGGTCGGTCCGGGCGGCCGCGCGGATCTGCCCCACGATCGGATCGATCTGCCGGCGGATGTCGGAAAGCGTGATCCCCTGTCCGTCCGCGTCGGCGGCGATGCGGTCCGCGTTGAGGAGCGACCAGCGCTTGGCGGCGGCCTCCTCCAGCGAAGGCTGCAGGAGCTGTCCGGACGCACCGGCTCCGAGGAGGAGAAGGAGACAGGTGAGCGAGAAGGATTTCATCGGGCGGTAGGCGCGGGCAACCTGGAAAGGAAGCCGCGGATTTCCTTCAGTTTCCGCAGGGGGTCCCGCACGGTCAAGCGGGGAAACCGGTTGCCCACCAGAATAGGTTCCGGGGCCCGTCCGACGCCGGCCGCCAGGCAGCGGAGCACGGATTCGTCGGTCGTCACCGAAACGACACCTTTGTCCTCCGCCAGGCAGCGGATCTCCGCCAGGCTGAGCAAGGCCTCGGCCTCCGGGGGGAGTTTGCCGTAACGGTCTTTGAGCGAAGCGCGCAGCTCGGCGATCTCGGCGACGTCGAGCGCCAGCGCGATGCGCCGGAAAGCTTCGATGCGCAGGCGTGTCTCGGGAATCCAGTCGGCGGGCAGCGTCGCGGTCAGCATGGCGGCGGAGCCGTCGCCTCCGGCGGTCTCCTCGGCGCCCAGCGCGGCCTGGGTATGGTCGATGAAATCGAGGCTCACCTCGCATCGGTCCACGACGGAGCCCTTGTCCCCGCGCAGCTTGGCGACGCTCCGGCGGAGGAGCTGGCAATAGAGGTCGAAGCCGACCGAGGCGACGTGGCCGCTCTGGGCCGCGCCGAGGATGTTGCCGGCGCCGCGGAGCTCGAGGTCGCGCATGGCGATGCGGAAGCCCGCGCCCAGCTGGTTGTACTGCCGGATGGCCGAGAGCCGGCGATGAGCGGTGCCGACCAGCGCCGCGTGGCGGTGGAGGAAGAGATAGGCGTAGGCCTGGCGGTTGAAGCGGCCGACGCGTCCGCGGAGCTGGTAGAGCTGGGCGAGGCCGAAACGGTCCGCGCCTTCGATGATGAGCGTGTTGCAGTTCGGGATGTCGAGGCCGGTCTCGATGATGGTGGTGCAGACGAGCACGTCGAACTCGCCCGCGACGAAGGCCGACATCACGCCCTCCAGCTCGCCGTTCGCCATCTGGCCGTGGCCGACCACGACGCGAGCTTTCGGGAGGAGCGCCGCGAGGCGTTCGGCGACGGCCTGGATGGTCTCGACCCGGTTATGCAGGTAGAAGACCTGGCCGCCGCGCGCGAGCTCCGCCTTGATGGCGTCGCGCACGAGTTTCTCGTCGTAGCTGCGCACGACGGTGCGGATGGGGAGCCGTTCGCGAGGCGGCGTCTCGATGACGCTCAGGTCGCGGGCCCCGACCAGCGCGAGGTAGAGCGTCCGCGGGATCGGCGTGGCGCTCATGGCGAGGACGTCGACCTCGGCCCGCAGTTCCTTGAGCCGTTCCTTGTGGCGGACGCCGAAGCGATGCTCCTCGTCGATGATGACGAGGCCGAGCCGGCCGAAACGCGTGCCGTCGGAGAGCAGCGCATGCGTGCCCACGACGACGTCGACCGTGCCGGCTTCGGAGCGCGCGCGGATGTCGGCTTTCTGCCTCGCGGTGCGGTAGCCGCTCAGCAGCTCCACCGAGACCGGCCAGCGGGCCAGGCGTTGCCGGAAACTTTCGAAATGCTGCTGCGCGAGCACCGTCGTGGGGGCGAGGATGGCGACCTGCCGGCCGCCGAGCACGCATTTGAACGCGGCCCGCAGGGCGACCTCGGTCTTGCCGAAGCCCACGTCGCCGCTGATCAGGCGGTCCATCGGCGCGCCGCGTTCCATGTCCGCCTTCACGTCGGCGATCGCGCGCGTCTGGTCAGGGGTCTCGCGGTGCGGGAACGAGCGCTCGAACTCGCCCATCCAGGCGTTGTCCGCATCCTTGGGGTGCGCGATGCCCGGCTTGGTCGAGCGGGCGGCCTGCATGGCCAGCAGCTGGGCCGCGAGGTCGGCGGTCGCCTTCTCGGCGGCCTTGCGGGATTTGTCCCAGCCGCCTCCGCCGAGCTTGGAGAGTTTCGGGTGGGCGCGGCCGATGCCGATATAGCGCGTGAGGAGATGCGACTCCCGCACGGGCAGGTGGAGCATCGACTTTTCGGCGAATTCGAGGCCGATGAAGTCCTCGGTGCGCCCGTTGTGCTCATGCGCCTTGATACCCCGGAAAAGGCAGACGCCTTGGGTGGCGTGGACCAGGGCGTCGCCATCGGCGAGCTCGCCGAAGTCGAGCGCGCGGCCGACGGCGGCCCGGACGGCCGTCCGTCGCCGGGGCAGGGTGGCGAGCGGCCGCTTGCGTCGGCCGAAGAGCTCGCGTTCGGTGAGCAGCAGCAGTCCGTCCTTGAGCAGCCCGGGCAGCTTGCCGGGCGCGATGACCACGCCTGCTCCGAAGCGACCGGACAGGACCCGCGGCGCGAAGCCGCGGATGTCGGCGGCGACGACGTCCGCGTTGAGCCGGTCGACGGAGCCGTCGGTGTCGCCGGTGAGCAGGCAGGGGCGTCCGTCCTTGGCTAGCGAGGCCGCGGCGCGCAGGAGCGCGGGGCGCGACTCCGGGCTGTCCGTCGCCGAGCCGATCAGGAGCGATTCGGCCGGGGCGCATTCGAGGGCGCGGACGTCGTAGCCGGCCGGAGCCTCATCGGTCTCCTCCAGGACGAGCTGGTCGGGCGCGGCCGCGGCCAGCGGCGCGCACAGGTCGTCTTCGTGACATCGATCGACGGAGACGATGAGGACGCCGGCAGGGAGATGGCGGAAAAAGGGCGCCTCGGGCGCCTGGCCTGTTTCGTCGCGCGGCGCGCAGATGACCAGCCCATCGACCTCGCCTTCGCTCCGTTGGGTCGCGGGGTCGAAGGGGCGGAGCGATTCGACGGTGTCGCCGAAGAGGTCGATGCGCACGGGCATCTGCGCGTTGAGCGGGTAGACGTCGAGGATGCCGCCGCGCAGGGCGTATTCGCCCGGCTGCTCGCAGAGGGCCTCGTGGGCGTAGCCGAAATCCGCGGCGAGGCGTTTCGCGAAATCGCGCAGGGCCAGCTTCTCGCCCTTGCGGACGACGATCTCCGCCTTGGCGGTGGCTTCGGGGGCGGGCGAACTGCGGACAAGCGAGCCCGGGGTGCAGGCGATGAGCAGCGGCCGCGAGGGGTCGTGGCCGCCGTGTCTCAGCAGGGAAAGCACGCCGAGAAGGTCGCAGTCGGCCTCGAAGGCGGGCACGGCGGCGTCGGCTTCGGTCAGCGTCCGGATCACAGGCTGGGCGCCGTTGAGCAACGTCAGCAGCTGGGCGGTCTCTTCCGCGAAGGTCTCGGCCGATCCGAGGTTGGACGCCAGGCAGACGATGATCCCACGGTCGGCGCCGACGGAACCGGCGCACGCCGCCCAGGCGTGCGGAGGCACGCTCGTCAAGGCGCGGCGCGGCTGGGCGGACATGACGCTATCGAGGCGGGAAGGCCCGGTGGGTCAAACCCAACCCCCTGCTTCATGGCCGCGGCGGAGTTTTTGTCCTCGGCGGCCCCTCGCAGCCGGGCGCGCGACCTTGATTTAAGCGAAGCGCCGGCCATGATGCCCTTATTCCTTCTTAATGCGCCTCCTTGCCTGCCTGCTTTGCCTCGCCGCTTTCGCTGAAGAAAAACCTTTGGTCCTCGGCCATGGCTCCGCCCGATATCAGGTCGACCTGAAGTGGGCCAAGGCGGATCCGGCGGTCGCGCCCATCGTCAATGCGCACGGGCTGGCCGAGGACAAGGCCGGCCGCATCTACCTGGTGACGGACCATCCCAAGAACGACTTCCTCGTCTTCGAGAAGGACGGCCGCTACGTCCGCTCGATCAGCGCGGGGCTCGGCGGTGGTCACGGCCTTGAGATCTTCGAGAAGGATGGCGTGGAATATCTCGTGCATGTCGACGCCGGCTGGCACATGGCGGCGGAAGGCTGGAATCCGTCCGCCGTCGAGGGGCGCATCACGCTGCTGACCACCGAGGGCAAGGTCGTGCGCAAGCTCCCGACGCCGAAGGAGCTCGGCCTGAGCGACGGCAAATTCATGCCTTGCGACGTCGCCTGGACTCCGGCCGGCACGCTGCTGGTCGCGGATGGCTACGGCTCGAACTTCATCTACGAGTTCTCCCTCGAGGGTAAGCTGGTCAAGAAGTGGGGCGGGCCGACGAAGGACGCCGCCGGCCTCAGCAACGCCCACGGGATCTCGATCGACGCTTCCGATCCGCGCGGCCCGCTGGTCTGGGTGCCTTCGCGGTCCCAGAACAAGCTGAAGGCCTTCACCTTGGACGGACGTCACGTCGACACGATCGACCTGCCGGGAGCCTACGCCGGCCAGCTCTGCTTCCGCGGCGACAAGGCCTATGCCGCCGTCTGCTGGAGCAAGGACGCCAAAGGCGGTCCCCGGTCCCAGTCCGGCTTCCTGCTCGTGCTCGACCGCGCCACGAAGAAGGTCCTCAGCGCGCCCGGCGGCACCGAGCCCAGGTATGTCGACGGCAAGCTTCAGCCGCTCGCGCAGGCGCAGCCCGTCTTCAAGCACGGGCACGATCTTTACGTGGATTCCGCCGGGGACATCTACCTCGGCGAATGGAACGCCGGCCGGCGTTACCCGTCCAAGCTGACGTTGGTCAAATAACTCAGCTGATCAGCAGCAGCCGCGGTTCGCCGGGGCGGTTTTCCGGCGCGCGGTGGACGCACGGCGGCACGGGACTGCCGGGCCAGCGCGTGGCGATGCGCCACAGCGCGAAGGTGCCGAAGGGGTAGGGCGTCGCTCCTGCCTTGGGCGCGTAGTGCGCATCGTAACTATGCTCGTGGAGGAATTCGGC
>JBDKKH010000086.1:0-6897 GCA_039796215.1 Verrucomicrobiota bacterium | reverse complement strand
GCGGGCAGGATTACCCGTGCGAGGCCCGTGGCAAGAGGGGAGGAGGGCCTCACTACGGTGATTGACTCTCACCGCGGTTCGGGATGCACTGCCGCCCATAAGGCATGGCTGAAGAACCCGTTATCGAACTCGAAGGCAAAATCCTGCAGGTGCTTCCTGGCACCATGTTCCGGATTGAGCTCCCCAATAAGCACGTGGTGCTGGGACGTATCTCCGGCCGCCTCCGCAAGAACTTCATCCGCATCAATCCGGGTGACCGCGTGAAGGTCGAGATGACTCCTTCTGACCTGACCACCGCCCGCATCATCTTCCGTCTGCGCGATACGGCTCCGCGGCCGGCGATGCCGCCGCCCAAGCGCCGTTACTAAGCCCCCTGAGACCCGGTTAAGCCGGGTTTTTTATTGCGGCGGGGCTCAGGCTAATTCACTTATGTTGAGTTAACAACCCCTCGATAAACCGCCATGGCCATCTATAACAGCGTCCTCGACACCATCGGTCATACGCCCCTTGTCCGTCTCAACAAGGTAACCGAAGGCCTGCATGCCGAAGTGCTCGTCAAACTCGAGTTCTTCAACCCGCTCTCGAGCGTCAAGGACCGCATCGGCCGTGCGATGGTCGACGCCGCCGAGCGCGACGGACGCCTGAAGCCGGGCGGCACCATCGTCGAGCCCACCTCCGGCAATACCGGCATTGCGTTGGCCTTCGTGGCCGCCGCCCGCGGTTACCGCTGCATCCTTACGATGCCCGAGACGATGTCCATCGAACGTCGCGTACTGCTGCGTCTCCTGGGCGCCGAGATCGTCCTCACCCCCGGCGCGAAGGGCATGCGCGGCGCCATCGAGCGCGCCTCGCAGCTCCGCGATGAGATCGGCGCCAACGCCTTCATGCCGATGCAGTTCGACAATCCGGCCAACCCGGAAGTCCATCGTCGGACTACGGCCGTCGAGATCTGGGATGACACCGAAGGCAAGGTCGACGTCATCGTCGCCGGCGTCGGCACGGGCGGAACCATCACCGGCATCGCTTCCGTGCTCAAGGGCAAGAATCCTAAGTTCCGCGCCATCGCCGTCGAGCCCGCCGCCTCGCCCGTCATCACGCAGACCATGGCCGGTCAGCCAGTCCAGCCTGCTCCCCATAAGATCCAGGGTATCGGGGCCGGCTTCGTACCCAAGAACTGCGACATCTCCCTGATCGACGAAGTCATCCAGGTCTCCAACGAAGACGCCTTCGCCACCGCGCAGGAGGTCTCCGTCCGGGAAGGACTCGCCGTCGGTATCTCCTCGGGCGCCAACATCTGGGCCGCCCTGCAGCTCGCCAAGCGTCCGGAGTTCGCCGGCAAGCGTATCGTCACGATCGCCTGCTCGCCGAGCGAGCGCTACCTCTCGACCGCCTTGGCCGAGAAGGTCCGCGCCGAAGTCACCGCCTTGACCGCCTCGTAAGCCGAGGTCTCAGTTCGTCCGAAGGCCCGAGTCGCGAGACCCGGGCCTTTTTGTTAAGTGCTGGGCCGTGTCTCGACGTAGGTTTGTCAGGATGGCACGTGGTGCCGTCCCTGCAGGGTAGTTTCTCCTTGAAGCCTTCCCCTGATAAGTGAACATCAGTTCACTTATGTTGGATATGCGCACCTTGCAGGGGTTCGAAGCCCGGCGGCCGCTGGCCTTGCCTTTGCTCGGTTCGCGGGCGGTCGCCGGGTTTCCGTCGCCCGCCGACGATCATATGGAGCGGCGTCTCGACCTGAACGAGCACCTGGTCCGGAATCCGCTGTCGACGTTCTTCCTCCGCGTCGACGGCGATTCGATGTCGGGCGCGGGCATCCTGCCCGGCGATCTCATCGTGGTCGACAAATCCCTCGCGCCGCGCGCGGGCGCCATCGTCGTCGCCGAGGTCGGCGGGGAGTTCACGGTGAAGCATCTCGAGCGCGATCACGCCGGCGCCTGGGGCCTGCGCGCCGACAGCCCGCGCTGGCCAGGGTGGTCGTTACCGTTCACGCCGGAATGCCGTATCTGGGGGACGGTCGTCGCCGTGGTGCGACGCTGCTGACGCCATGCTTCGCGCCCTCGCTGACTGCAACAATTTCTACGCCTCGTGCGAGCGGGCCCTCGACCCTTCGCTGATCGGCGTGCCGATCGTGGTGCTGTCGAACAACGACGGGTGCGTCGTCGCGCGGTCCGCCGAAGCCAAGGCTCTGGGCATCCCGATGGGCGCGCCGTACTTCGAGGTTCGCCGCACCTGCGAAGCCCACGGCGTCCGTATCTTCTCGTCCAACTTCTCGGTCTACGGCGACTTTTCCGAACGCGTCATGGCCGCGCTTGGCGAGCAGGCGCGCGATCTGGAGGTCTATTCGGTCGACGAGGCGTTCCTAGGATTCCCCGACATGCCCGACGCCGAGGCGAAGGCGCTGGGCCTGCGGATCCGGGCCGATGTCCTCCGGCGGACGGGCATCCCGATCTCGTGGGGGATGGCGCCCACGAAGGTCCTGTGCAAGCTGGCCAACGAACGCGCCAAGGCGGACAAGACGAGCGGCGGCGTGATCGTCGTCCCCGCCTCGGTCGAAGGGCGTACGGCCTTCCTCCGTGGCGTTGAAGCAGGAGAGGTCTGGGGCGTCGGTCCGGGCCTCGCCGCACGATTCCGTTCGCACGGTATCCTTTCGGCGCTCGATCTCGCCGAGGCCGACCCCGGTTTCATCCGCCGTGTCGCCGGCGTCGTCGGCGAGCGCCTCGCCCTCGAACTCCGCGGGATCTCCTGCCACGACATCGTCGAAGATGCCGGTCCGCGGAAGAGCGTCTTGGTGTCACGTTCCTTCGGGCGGCCGATCACCGATGCGTATGAACTCGCCGAGGCGATCGCCGCTCATGCCGCCCGGGCGGCCGAGAAACTACGCGAAGACGGCATGATCGCCTCATCGATCGTCGTCTTCATCCGTACGAACCAGCACCGTATCGACCAGGACCAGTATCGGGGCGACGAAATCGAACTGCTCGATCCGCCGACCGACGACGCCCGGGCGATCTGCGCGGCGGCGGCGCGGGCTTTGGCGCGGGTCCGGCGCGATGGCTATCTCTACAAGCGGGCAGGGGTGATGTTGCAGGGGCTCGCCCCGGCTGATGTCGTGCAGCCTTCCTTGCCCGGCATGGGCGGGGAGATCGACCCGAACAAGGACCGGCTCATGAAGGCCGTCGACGCCTTGAACCATAAGCTGGGCCGCGATGCCGTGCGGCTCGCCAGCACGGGCTTCGAGCGCGAATGGAAGGGGAAGTCCGAGCTCCAGTCCGGCGCCTCGCTCTCCGATCCGGCCAATCTCCCGAAGGTCAAGGACGGACCCAAGCCGAGGATCAGGTTTCATGAATGAGACTCGGGATGGCTGCCAGCCACCCGACTCCAGCCATCTCATCCGACTTGCCCCAGCCTGCCGGGCTGGATAATCGTGTGGCTACCCCTATGAGCCCTACGCGTCGTGCCTTCCTTGGTTCCCTCGGCGGCTTGGCCGCCGGTTACGCGCTGGCGCCGGTCTTGCGGGCGGCCGAAGCCGGGGGCAAGCCCCTCGGCCTAGCGCTCTGCGGGCTGGGCAACTACTCCAACGGCGAACTGTCGCCGGCCCTGCTGGAGACGAAGAACGTGAAGCTGGTCGCCGCCATCACGGGGACGCGTGAAAAGGGCGTGAAGTTGGCGAAGCTGCATGGTTTCCCCGAATCCAGCATCTACTCGTATGGCCAGTGGGAGCAGGTCGCCGCCAATCCGGCCATTGATATCGTCTATGTGGTCACGCCACCCGGGGTGCACCGCCGCAACGTGCTGGACGCCTTCGGCGCCGGCAAGCACGTCATCTGCGAGAAGCCGATGGCGACTTCGGTCGCCGATTGCGACGCGATGATCGCCGCCGGCAAGCGTGCCGGCAAGCGGCTCGCCATCGGCTATCGTCTGCACTTCGATCCTTATCATCAGGAACTCATCCGCCTGGCGAAGTCGCAGGAGTTCGGGCCTTTCATGAAGATCACCTCCGCCAACGGTTACACCTTGCGTCGGAAGTCCTGGCGCATCGAGAAGCAGCTGGCCGGCGGCGGGGCGCTCCTCGACATGGGCGTCTACTCGATCCAAGGGGTCTGCATGGCCGCCGACGCGGACCCCGTCTCCGTCGTCGCCAAGGAGCTGCCCAAGACCCAGCCGGAACTCTTCGTCGAAGTCGAACAGGCCTTGGAATTCCGTCTCGAGTTCGCCAACGGGGCCGTCGCCGACGTCTGGACGGGTTATGACGCCAACCGGGCCGAGTTATACGCCGAAGCCGCCAAGGGCTGGTTCCGGGGCCGGCAGCCGGTCTTCAGTTATCGCAACCTCAACATCGCCACGTCCGCGAAGGGCAAACTGGACTTCGGCGTCTTCCGCCAGCAGCAACGGCACATGGACGGCGTCGCCCAGGCTTTCCGGGACGGCACCGAGCTCACCTGCGCGGGCGAAGTCGGCCGGCGTGACCTGGTCATCATCGAAGGTATCTACGAGTCAATCCGGACGGGGAAGAAGGCGGAGCTTAAGTTATAGCTGATAGGGGTAGGGGTAGGGATAGGGGTAGGGACAGCACCACGTGCTTTCCTGATGTCTCTATGCCCTGACGCGGTCCTGACCCTGCCTCTTAATTCGTTCCCTTGGCGAGGGTGGCCTTGAGCGCGACGATGACGGAGGCGAAGGCGGGGTCGGCGGCGAGGTTCCTGAGCTCGCCCGGATCGGTTTCATGGTCGTAGAGCTCCACGCCCAGCTTCCCTTGGTTCCATTCCGTGTAGCGGTAGCGCTCGGTGCGGACGGAGCGCCCTACCTTGCGTTCGGGGGTGCCGCGGTTCTTCTTCCCGTTGTCGTTGATGGGTCCGAAGTCGACCTGCGTGAAGGCGGCGCGATCCCAAGGGGCCTCGGGACTTTCCAGCATAGGGCGGAGGCTCTTGCCTTGGAGGCGCGGGTCAGGCTTGAGGTCGCAGAGATCGGCGACGGTGGGATAGAGATCGACGAGTTCCGCGACGCGCTTGGTGGCCTGTCCATTGGCGCGATTTTCCGGGTCGCGGATGATGAACGGAACCCGGACCGAGTCTTCGTAGAGCGAACGTTTCTGCCAGAGGCCGTGTTCGCCGAGGTTGTAGCCGTGGTCGCTGAGGAAGATCACGACCGTGTCCTTCTCGAGGCCTTGGTTCCGGAGTTCGGCCAGCACCAGGCCGAACTGGGCGTCCATGAAAGTCGTCGAAGCCAGGTAGGCTTGCTTCGCCGTCCGCTGGGTGTCCTCGGACATCCCGTAATGAGCGACCGGCGTGTTGGACAGGGCCACGGCGGGTTTCGTCCGGCGGTCGTCGACGCTTTCCGTGGCAAACTGGATCCCGTCTTTAGGGTATCTGGCGAAGTACGGCTTCGGGGCCACGTAGGGCGTGTGCGGACGGAAGAACCCGACCGCGAGGAAGAACGGCCGTGACCGCTTCTCTCGCAGGAATTCGACCGCCTGCGCGGCGATCTTCCCGTCGGTCTGCTCGGCGTCGGTGCCTTCGGCCGCGAGCCAGCTGACCGTGCCGCCGTAATTGCCGGAGCCGATCAGGACCTGGCCCGCCTTGCCGGCGGACTTGATTCCGACCCCATCGCCCGCTCCGCCGACCGAGAATACTTTATCTTCGTCGTCACGATCGCGTCCGCGTGGATTCCAGACGCGTTCCCACGACTGCGGATCGTCCAGGCCGTCGGTGCCGATCTCCCTCGGTACGCCGTAGTGGTAGAGCTTGCCGATGCGGGCGACGGCATAGCCGTTGTTCTTGAAGAGCTGCGGCAGCGTGACGACGTCCGGGATCGTCTTGCGGAACTGCTTGGTGTTATCGGTGACGCCGGTCGTGTCGGGGCGGAGGCCCGTGAGGAAAGACGCCCGGCTCGGGTTGCAGAGAGCGAATTGGCAGTAGGTGCGGTCGAAGCGGACCCCGGAGCGCGCGAGGGCGTCGATGTTAGGGGTAGCCGCTTCACCTCCATAAGCGCCCATGGAGGGGCGGCAGTCATCCGAGATAAGCAGGAGGACGTTCTTCCGGGGGGCCGCGCACACGGTCAGGCAAGTCAGAAGAAAGAGGGCGTAACTAAGGCGCATAAGACGACATGGTCGACAATTGGGCGGGCGGGCAAGGGGGCAAGGCTTGGGTAAGGGGGTGGGCAGTCATGAGCAGGCGGATACAAGAAGGGCCGGGACTAGTTTCCTAGCCCCGGCCCTGTCTCTGGCTTTAGTCCTGCGAAGCTGCGCCTCGCTTACACTTCCCAGTCGGCGCCCTTGGCTTGCAGGACCTTGTCGAGCGCGGACAGGACGAGGTCGACCGCTTCTTCCTGGGAGGTCTTGTCGGTCTGGATATGAACCTCGGGAGACTCGGGGGCTTCGTAGGGCGAGGAGATGCCGGTGAATTCGGCGATCTCTCCACGGCGGGCCTTGGCGTAGAGTCCCTTGACGTCGCGGGATTCGCAGACGGCCAGCGGGGCGTCGACGAATACCTCGATGAAGGTGTGGTTGGCGAGAGCGGCGCGCGCCTTGGCCCGGTCGGCGGCCAGCGGGGCGATCAGGGTGACGAGCGCGATATGGCCCGTGCCGGCGAAGAGGCCGGCGACGGCGGAGGCCCGGCGGACGCTTTCGGCCCGGTCGGCCGCGGAGAAGCCGAGGTCGCGGTTGAGGGAGACGCGGAGGTCGTCGCCGTCGACGCGGATGACGTTTCGTCCCGCGTCGAAGAGGCGTCGTTCGACGGCCTCGGCGATGGTGGACTTACCCGAACCAGAAAGGCCGGTGAACCAGATGACCGCCGGAGCGTGGCCGGCTCGGGCGCCGCGTTCGGAGGCGGTGACCTTGCCGGAGGGGGCTTCGGATTTCGCGACCGCATCAAGGATGATGCCGCCGCCATGGATGCGGCCGCC
>JBDKKH010000085.1:0-4648 GCA_039796215.1 Verrucomicrobiota bacterium | reverse complement strand
TTTGCCATCCGATGGCGAGGGGACCTTTTTCATGGCCGGTCAGACGGATTGCCAACACGAACCCGAGGGCGGATGCTTGGGGCGTCGCTCTCGATCTCATGCGCCTGCCCCGCTTCTTCGCCCTCCTGACCTGCGCCGCAGCGTTGTCCTCAGCGAACGAATCGTCGGCCGCCAAAGCCGAGACCGAAGCCCCCGTGCCGCGGACGTAGCTCACGACGCAGGTCGCGCCCGGCGCCACGCTGAGGTTTGATTTCCCGGAACTGACCGCGGACCGGAAAGGCGTTCGGGCGGCCTGCCACCTCACCCTGCCCGCGCATTACGCTCCGTCGAAGCAGTACCCGCTGGTCGTCTGGCTCGGCGGCGGCGAAGGCGGCAACCGGCCGGACGGATCCTTCCTCCCTTCCGGCGAGTTCATCCTCGTCGGCCTGCCCTATCCCAAGGGCGCGAACAACCCCGCGCAGGCCAACATGGTCGGCGATTACGCCCGGGTCTGGGAGTATCACCGCTTCATGCTCGATGAGGTCCTGCGGGTGATCCCGAACATCGAACGGGCCCGCTCGGTCATCGCCGGCTTCAGCAACGGCGCGCACGCCATCGACGGGATGCTGAGGCTGAGCACTCGCCCGCGGCTCACCGATTACTTCGGGGTCTTCGTCTTGGCCGAAGGCGGCGGCACCGGTTATACTTCGCTGGGCGCCCTGACCGACCTCACGGGCAAGTTCGCCTATGTCTGCTGGGGCTCGGAGAGAGGCTCCAACAAGGCTAATACCAGCCATCTCCCCCAGGCCCTCAAAGCGAAGGGAGCGACGGTCGTCGGCAGCGAGATGACCGGCGTCGGCCACGCCTTTGCGCCGTCCGAATCCGCCAAGATCGCCGAGTGGCTCGAGAGTGTCGCCTTCGCTCCGGCTTCGACGAAACGTTGATCCCCGGGCCTAGAAATAAGCCTTCAGGTATTCCGTCTCGGCGGCGGACAGCGGCATGTCGCCGGTGGCCATGGCCAGGGACTTCGGGAAACGCTGGTGCTCCGCCGAGAGGACCCGGAAGCCGTGTCGTTCGTAGATCGACGGCTTGACTTCGGAGAAGAGCAGGAAGCGCGTGTCAGGCTGGGCGAAGCGATGGAGCTCCATCACGGCACGCAGCAGCAGCGAGGCGTAGCCTTTGCCACGTTGCTCCGGCGTGGTCGCCACGGAGGCGAGGCCGATGAGGCTTTCGCGGAAGCGCAGCACGTTCAAAGCGGAGACGGGCCGCCCCTCGGCGTCCTCGAGCAGATAGCGCGTTCCGCGGAGATGATTCCGGTCGCCGTGCTTGTCGGCGCAATACTGGTCGAAGGTCTTACCCTGACTCCAGGCGTCGAAGCCGAACGCCAGGACGGTACGCAGGTCTTCGGGCTGCACGAGGCGCAGCCGGCCCACCGGCGTGAAACGCGGGCGACCGTCTTCGATCAAACCTTCGAACATCGGCTGCGGACGTACCCACGTACGCGCCGCCGGATTGTCATACAAGCAGCGGTAGAGCACCTGCGGCGAGAGGTCCTCGGAATGCGCCGCCACCCCGAGCCGGAGGTAATGATTGCCCTTGTAGTGGCGGTAGAGGGTCCAGGACATGGTGGAGCGACGTAGCGCAGGAACAGGGGTAGGGATGGGGGTCGGGGTAGGCAAGGCAAGGGGCTTGTGGCCGCCGCAGGGCGGCCGAAGGTAGGGGCGTGGCTACGCCGCGCCCTCCGCATCGGAGTGCACGATGAATCGTGCCCCTACCCTCGTTCGCCCTACGGCGAACCAAGGACAGCACGTGGTGCTGTCCTTACCTCAAGGCATCACTACCCCGATACTCGATACTCCATACTCAATACTCTATCTCCTACCCCTACCCCAACCCCTGCCCTACCCCTTAATCACTTAGCAGGACCCCAATGGGACGTGAAGGGATGCAGGATGAAGAGGGGTTTGCCGACGACGGCGTCGGCGGGCACTTCGCCCCAGCCGCGCGAGTCGAAGCTGTTGGCGGAGTTGTCGCCGAGGGCGAAGTAATGCTTCGCGGAGACGGTGTGCTCCTGATCCAACGGGATGGCATAGCGGTCACCGCCCGCGTCCGGCAGGTAACCATAGTAACCTTGCTCCGTCGCGCGACGGGAGTTGAGCACCATCGGCTCGGGAGAGGTGACGACTTTGCCGTCGACGAAAAGCTCGCCCTTCTCGCCCACGCGGAGCTTCTGCCCGGGCGTGCCGGCGAGACGTTTCACGTAGTAGTTCTGCGAAGGCTGACCGAACGGGTCGTTCAGTCCCGGGATCGTGTTCGTACGGAAGACGAAGGTGTCGCCGCGGGACGGTTCGACGAAGTGATAGGACATCCGGTCCACGAAGAGCATGTCGCCCGTGAGGATGTCGAAGTTCAGCAACGTCTGGCCGGCGGTCGCCGTCCGGCCGGTCAGCAGCCGGGGACCCTGCGGGCCGTCCAGCTTGATCCGACCCTCGCGGACCCCCTTGGCGAAGACGACGCGCCAGCGATCGGCGTCCTGTCGCGGCAGCTTGAGCGCCGCCTCCTCGGGGAAGTAAGTACGCAGGAGCACGGCCTCGAAGCCGAAATCCGCCGGCACCTCGACGGTCTGGCCGCTCGAACCGATCAGGAGTTCATGCCGGTCGGCGGCGCCCTTCCAGACACCCGTGCCGAAGAGCCCGGCATCGGCCGTGCGTTGCCGCTGGCGCAGGCCGTATTCCAGCGCCCCGCGCTCGCCGCGCTGGACGATGAGCGGGATGGCGACCTCGCCCGAAGCCTCGGCGGGGATCAGATAAGTCCAGGTCCACTGCAGCTTCTCGAGCGCACGTACGGCCAGGCTCGGCGCCGGGGCGTCGGGGGCCCGCACCTCGGCCGTCATGCCGTTGTACGTCGGCCACATCGAGTTCGTCGGGATCTTGAACGGCTGGAGGAAGAAACTGCGGATGGTGCCCGCGACGATGGCGGCCATCACCACCATCTCGGTGTAATCCGTGGCGGTGGTGAGCGGGTAGATCCGGCCGCCGTTGCGCACGAGGGCGTCATGCAGGCGGTTGAGCAGGGCCTCGACTTCGGTGATCTCCCGCGACCGGTCCCGGGCCGCGGCCCGGACCTTGTCCGCCAGCTCAAGCTGCTCGTTGAGCGCTTCCGCGCCGAGCACGTCGCCACGATAGAGGTGCACCTTCTCCGAGGCCTCCAGGAGCGCCTTGCTGATCTTGCGGAGCTTGCGGCGGTAGTAGAAAGACATGGGGGACGCCCCCAAGTTAGCGGACGGCGATCCGAGGGAAAGCCCGAACTGGGGCTCAGCCTTCGTTCTTCAGGATCTTGATGAAGGCTTCCTGCGGGATGTCCACCTTGCCGATCTGTTTCATGCGCTTCTTGCCCTCCTTCTGCTTGTCGAGGAGCTTGCGCTTGCGGGAGATGTCGCCGCCGTAGCACTTCGCCGTGACGTCCTTGCCGACGGAACCGATGGTCTCGCGGGCGATGACCTTCGAGCCGACGGCGGCTTGGATCGCGATCTTGAAAAGCTGGCGCGGAAGGAGCTCCTTGAGCTTCTCGCACAGGGCGCGTCCGCGACCCTCGGCCTTGGAGGCGTGCACGATCGACGAGAACGCGTCGACGGGCTCCTCGTTGACGCGGATGTCCATCTTGACGAGGTCCGAGGTGACGTATTCGCCGAGCTCGTAGTCCATCGAGCCGTAACCGCGGGTGATGGACTTCATCCGGTCGTTGAAGTCGACGAGGATCTCGTTGAGCGGGAGCAGGCAGACGAGGACGACGCGGTCGCCGTCGATGGTCTCGGTGCGTTCGCAGACGCCGCGCTTCTCCTGGATCAGCGTGAGCATGTCGCCGATCGAGGTGCCGGGGATGTGGATGTTGGCCCGGATGGTCGGCTCCTCGATGTGCTCGATGGCGGAGGGGTCCGGCATCGCCACGGGGTTGTCGAGGATGTGCTCCACGCCGTCGGTGGTGTAGACTTTGTAGACGACCGACGGGTAGGTGGAGAGGATGTCGAGGTCGTACTCGCGGCGGAGACGCTCCTGGACGATCTCCATGTGCAGCAGGCCCAGGAAGCCGCAACGGAACCCGAAGCCCAGCGCGCTCGAGCTCTCGGCGGTGTAGGTCAGCGAGGAGTCGTTGATGGCCAGCTTGGCGAGCGAGGTCTTGAGCTTCTCGTAGTCGGCGGTGTCGAGCGGGTAGATGCCGCTGAACACCATCGGGCTGACTTCCTTGAAACCCGGGACGGGCTCCTTGGCGGGATCGCTCGCCAAGGTGATGGTGTCGCCGACCTTCACGTCGGCGACCTCGCGGATGTTGATGACGATGTAGCCGACGGACCCGGGCCCGAGCTCGGCCTGCGGCTTCATCTTCGGGGAGAAGACGCCGACCTCCTTGATGACGGAGCGGACGCCGTTGAACATCAGCTCGATCGTCTGGCCGGCCTTGAAGGTGCCCGAGAAGACGCGCACGTAGCTGATGACGCCCTTGTAGGAGTCGAAGAGGGAGTCGAAGACCAGCGCGCGGTGCTGGGGATAATCGGACCAGCGGGGCGGCGGGACGCGCTTGATGATGGCGGCGAAGATGTCGTCGATGCCGATGCCCGACTTGCCCGAGGCGAGGACGGCGTCCTGCGCGGGGATGGTGAGGATGTCCTCGA
>JBDKKH010000084.1:0-4102 GCA_039796215.1 Verrucomicrobiota bacterium | reverse complement strand
GAGGTGCATGTGCCGCAAGGTGTCCGGGTTCAAGTCCCGGCCTGAGCACCAATTTAGGCTGGGTCGGTCCGGAAACGGGCCGGCCCTGTTTTTGGTTCACATCATCGGCGAGTCCTTGCAGAAGTAGGGCCATGGCCATGCAGGAAAAACTCGACGTCCTCATCCTCGGCTCCGGCGGCCGTGAGCATGCCTTGCTCAAGGCATGCCTGCGCAGCCCCCGCGTGGCGAAGGTCCGGGTGGCCCCGGGGAACGGCGGCATGGCCCTCGAAGCCGAATGCCTCGATATCGACGCCGCGAACCCCTCGGCCGTCCTCGAGCTCGTCCGTCGGATCGGCGCGAACTTCGTGATCGTCGGCCCGGAAGTCCCGCTCGCCGCGGGCGTCGTCGACGTCCTGGAGGCCGCGGGCGTCCCGGCTTACGGTCCCCTCGCCGCGGGCGCGCGGCTCGAGGCCAGCAAGGCCTTCAGCAAGGATTTCATGGTCCGGCACCGCGTGCCGACCGCGGCCTCGGAGACCTTCCGGGCGCTGGCTCCCGCCTTGGACTACGTGCGCCAGCAGCCCGTCCCGATCGTGATCAAGGCTTCCGGCCTGGCGGCAGGGAAGGGCGTCGTCATCGCGACGACCCACGCCGAGGCCGAAGCCGCGCTGCGCGACATGATGGAGACGAAGGTCTTCGGGGCGTCGGGCGACGAGGTCGTCATCGAGGAGTTCATGCAGGGCGAGGAGGCCTCGATCATGCTCATGGTCTGCCGGGGAGAGTACCTGATGCTGCCGCCGAGTCAGGATCATAAGCGGGTCGGCGAAGGCGACACCGGCTTGAATACCGGCGGCATGGGGGCTTATGCGCCCACCACCGTCGTCACGCCCGAGGTCGAACGTCGCCTGCGCGAGGAGATCATCGCGCCCACGTTGCGCGGCCTCCAGGCCGACGGCATCGACTATCGCGGCACCCTTTACGTCGGCATCATGGTCACCGCCGCCGGCCCGAAGGTCGTCGAATTCAACGTCCGTTTCGGTGATCCCGAGTGCCAGGTGCTCATGCCTTCGCTCGAGACCGACCCCGTCCAGATCATGGAGGACATCGCGCATGGGCGCTTCCGGCCCTCGGCCGTGAAACTGCGTCCCGGCGCCACGATCATCGTGGTCCTCGCCGCCGGCGGTTATCCCGGCGAGATCCGCAAAGGGGATCCGATCGCCTTGCCTGCCAGCCTGCCGGAGGGTGTCGACATCGTCCACGGGGGCACCAAGCGCCTGCCGGACGGGCGGGTCGTCACCACCGGTGGTCGCGTCCTCGGCGTCGTGGCCCATGGCCCGACGCTCCAGGAGGCCGCCCGCCGGGCTTACGCCGTCGTTCCGCAGGTCCGTTACGAAGGCTGCCATTACCGGCGGGATATCGGCTACCGTCAGCTTCGGCGCGACGGAGTCCTTTGAGCGCTTGAACCGAGGGGCTTATCCTTCATCCTGAGCCCATGGCCGTCGCGCGAGACACCGTCACGTTCGTCTGCACGGGGAACACCTGTCGCAGTCCGATGGCGGAGGCTTTGTTGCGTGCGACGCTGGCCAAGAAAGGGCAGGGGCTCGAGCGGTTGAAGGTCGCCTCGTTCGGCCTGGCCGCCTACCCGGGCGATCCCGTCTCCGCGAACTCCGTCAAGGCCATGCAACGCATCGGCCTGGACGTCGCCGGGCATCGCAGCCGTCCGCTCACCCAGGCCGACGTCGACCGCAGCGCGGTGATCTTCGGCATGACTGAGTCGCACCTCGCCGCCCTGCATTCCCGCTTCGAAGTCCTGCCGGAACTGGTGCTGCTGGTCCGGGACGTCCTGCCCACGGACGTCCCTCGGGACATCCCGGACCCTTTCGGCGGCGGTTACCGCGATTACGAAGAATGCCGCGATTCCATGGTTGAAGCCATGCCCGCGATGGTCGAGTTTCTGCGGCAGAATCTCCCGCGATGACCAGCCCGCTTACGCTTTCTTTCGGCAGTGACCACGGTGGTCTGGCCCTGCGCCGGGCCCTGATCGACGCCTTGCGGGCCAAGGGCTACGCCGTGCTCGACCGCGGCACGGAGACTGAGGCTTCGTGCGACTACCCGGACTACGCCCATGCCGTCGGCGCCGACGTCACCGCCGGGCGGGCCCGGTTCGGCGTGCTCGTCTGCACCACCGGCATCGGTATTTCCATCGCCGCCAACAAGATGCGGGGTATCCGGGCCGCCTTGGTCCAGAGCGCCGACGCCGCCGGCCTGAGCCGTCGCCATAACGACGCCAACGTCCTTTGCTTCGGGGCTAAATACGTCGACCTCCCGACCGCCCTGGCGTGCGTCGAGGCCTTTCTCTCCGCCGAGTTCGAGGCCGGTCGCCATACCCGCCGCGTGGACAAGATGGAGACCTGTGGATAACCCGGCCGATTTGCCGTTGCCACGTTTCCTCTCACGATTTGCCCTTTCATAATCCCAACATGACCGCCATCCGCCGCATCCCTCTCGCCCAGCTCGATCCCGAGATCGACCGCCTGATCAAGGCCGAGCTCAAGCGCCAGCAGACGCACATCGAACTGATCGCCTCGGAGAACTTCACCCTTCCGGCCATCATGGAGGCCCAGGGCAGCATCCTGACGAACAAGTACGCCGAAGGTTACCCCGGTAAGCGCTGGTACGGCGGCTGCGAGAACGTCGACGTCATCGAGCAGCTCGCCATCGACCGCGCCAAGGCGCTCTTCGGCGCCGACCACGCCAACGTCCAGCCGCACTCCGGCAGCCAGGCCAACGCCGCCGTCTACTTCGCCTCGATCAAGCCCGGCGACAAGATCCTGACGATGAACCTGTCGCACGGCGGGCACCTCACGCACGGCAACTCCGCCAACTTCTCCGGCAAACTCTATACCGTCGTCCATTACGGCGTGGGCGCCGACGGCCGCATCAACTACGACGAAGTCGAGGAGATGGCCAAGCGCGAGAAGCCTAAGATGATCACCGTCGGCGCCTCCGCCTACGCCCGCGAGATCGACTTCGCCCGCTTCGGCAAGATCGCCAAGGAGAACGGCGCGCTGCTGCTCGCCGACATCGCCCACATCGCCGGCCTCGTCGCCGCGGGCGTGCATCCCTCGCCGGTGCCGTACGCGGACTTCGTCACCACCACCACGCACAAGACCCTGCGTGGTCCGCGCGGCGGCCTGATCCTCTGCAAAGCCGAGCACGCCAAGGCCATCGACTCCTCCGTCTTCCCCGGCGCCCAGGGCGGTCCGCTCGAGCACGTCATCGCCGCCAAGGCCGTCTGTTTCGCCCAGTGCGCCACGGCAGAGTTCAAGGAGTACGCCCGACAGGTCGTCGCCAACTCGCGCGCGCTCGCCGACGAGCTCGTGAAGCTGGGCTTCGGCCTGATCAGCGGCGGTACGGACAACCACCTCAGCCTTCTCGACCTGCGTAAGAGCCACCCGAACGTCTCCGGCAAGGATGCCCAGCTCGCGCTCGATGCCGCCCACATCACCACGAACAAGAACACCGTCCCGGACGAGACCCGCAGCCCCTTCCAGGCCAGCGGTATCCGCGTCGGCACGCCTTCCGTGACCTCCCGCGGCATGAAAGAGCCCGAAATGCGCGAAATCGCCCAGGCCATCGCCATCGTGCTGTCGGACCCTCAAAATCCCCAGAAAACGGCGGAAGCCCAAGCCATCGTGGCTTCCCTGACGTCCCGCTTCCCCCTGCCTTATTGAGTGCAGGCCTCTTTTTACTTCCCATCAGTAACCTGCCTGCTTAAAACTGTTCCTTACCCCTAAACACCCATGAAATCTGCTTCCAGCCAACGCAAGGGCTTCACGCTCATCGAACTGCTGACGGTCATCGCCATCATCGGGATTCTCGCCGCCGTGCTCTTCCCAGGCGTCCAGGGCGTGATGCGCTCGGCCAAGAAGAACAGCGCCCTCAACAAGCTCCGTTCGATCGGCCAGGGTTACCTCAACTGGGCCCAAGGTGGTCGCACCATGGTGCTGACCGGTACCTGGACCTCGGGCGGTAAGGTCGCCACCAAGGTTTCCGAATACGCCGCCAATCTCGCGATCGGCGCCTCCCTTGACTCCGGTGAGCTCTGGTTCGTCGACGGCGACGC
>JBDKKH010000083.1:0-3113 GCA_039796215.1 Verrucomicrobiota bacterium | reverse complement strand
GCTCACGTAGACTTCGTGAGAGTAGCTCTGGCCGAGACCGGTGGCAGAGTAACCGTCGAAGAAGAAGAAGTAAGTGTAACCAGCGGTCAGCGTGGCGAAGCCGGCGTCGTAGGCGACGGAGGCGCCGAGATCGAGCTCCTGGTAGGTCGAGCCGCTGTCAGAGGTGTAGTAGGCAAGGCCGCTGACGGTGGTCGTGTCGGACAGCTTCTTGGAAGCGCCGAGGTTATACCAGGTGTTGTCGTTCGAGAACCAGAGGCCTCGATAGTAGTACTCGCTGTCGTAGCCGACCGTCAGGTCGAGGGCGACCGGAGCGGGAGCGGCAGCAGCGGCGGTCTGGGCAAGACCGGTCGCGGCGAGGAGGGTGGTGAGGGTGAGGGCGGTGATGTGCTTCATGGCGTTTCCCCTAATGCTCACCCCGTGCCAAAGTCTCCGACCCCTGCTTTGGCACGGAAAAATCACCTAATTAGTCTGAAAATCGCCAATGGAGAACCAATGTGCCGATTTTTCGACTCAGCAGACTGTCTGAAACTAGCCTTTAGGCCGACAAATAGCAGCGGACGTGTTCCTCGGCCGCCCGCGCCCAACTGAAATCCTTCACCATCGCGTTTTTGCGCAAGGCTTTCAGGGCTTTCGGCTGAGCGTAGAGTTCCAGCGCCCGTCGCAGGGCCCACTCGATGGCCGGTTGATCCGCGTGTTCGAAGACGATGCCGGTGCCGCTGGTGCGTCCGTCCCAGCCTTCGACGGTGTCGGCGAGTCCGCCGGTGGCGCGCACGATCGGCAGCGTGCCGTAGGCCATCGAGTACATCTGATTCAGGCCGCACGGCTCGAAGCGGCTGGGCATCAGGAAGAAATCCGCGCCGGCTTCGATGCGGTGCGAGAGGCCGTTGTCGTAACCGATGCGCACGGCGCAGAGGTCCGGGAAGTCGGTCGCGAGGCGGCGATACTCCTGTTCGAGCGACGGGTCGCCGCTGCCGAGCAGCACGAAGCGCAGCTTGCCTTCACGCAGCAGCTTGGGGAGCACGCCGACGGCGAGGTCGAGGCCTTTCTGTTCCCAGAGGCGCGAGATGACGCCGATGACCGGCAGTTCCGGCGAGTCCGGGAGGCCGAGTTCCCGCAGCAGCGCCGCCTTGCAGAGGGACTTGTCCGCAGGCTTGGCGGCGGAGAAGTTCGCCGCGAGATGCTTGTCGGTCGCGGGATCCCACTCGTCGCGGTCGACGCCGTTGAGGATGCCGCGCAAGGCTCCGGCCCGGCGGCGCACGATGTCGTCCAAGCCATAACCATAGGCCGGCGTGAGGATTTCCTGCGCGTACGTCGGGCTGACGGTGATGACCTGGCCGGCATGAAGGATGCCGGCTTTGAGGAAGTTGAGCCCGCCGAGGCACTCGAGTTCCTGCGGGTGCCAGAGATGCTCCGGCAGGCCGACGTAGCCCATGAGGCGTCGGGGCTGCAGGCCTTGGTGCTGAAGGTTATGGATGGTGAGCACCGAGCGCGCGCCGCCCAGCGGGCCTGACTTGAGCGTGGTGTTCAGGAGCGCGGGCACCAGTCCGGCGGTCCAGTCGTGGCAGTGGATGATGTCCGGGATCCAGCTCGTGGTCAGGCACGCGTCGAGCGCGGCCCGGGCGTAGAAGGCCGCGCGTTCACCGGCGTCTTCCCGCGCGGGGTAGACTTCGCGCGCGCCGTAAAAGTCCTCGTGCTCGATGAACCAAGCGTCGAACTTCGGGGCCACCGCGAGGCTGCGCACCCGGCAGGCGGCTTTGCGCGGGTCGCCGCCGACGCCGACTTTCAGCGACTCGATCAGGATGCCCATCCGCTCGCGGTCCGGCACCGAGCCGTAGAGGGGCGTGACGGCCCGGACCTCATGGCCGAGCGCGCCGAGCGCTTTGCCGAGCGCGGCCGCGGCGTCGCCGAGTCCGCCCGCCTTGGACCAAGGCGCGAGTTCAGGGGTCACGAAAAGGATCTTCATGCGGAAGGAGGAGTGGGGCGGCCGAGGCGGTTGAGCAGCGGCACGAAGGCGATGAGGAGTCCCAGCGCGGCGACCATGGCGATATTGCCCGCGAGGTCATGCACGGTGCCCAGCGAGGAGAAGCCCGGCTGGCCATGTTCGACGCCGGCGAGGTCGCGTTCCAGCGATTTCGAGCCATGCGCCAGCGCGTGAAAGGTGAGGAAGGTGTTGCGTCCGACGTTGAGCAGGATGGCGGTGAAGCCGGCGAGTCCGATCAGGGCGGAGCGACGCAGGAGCGCTCCCGGGAAACCGCCTTCAAGGAAGAGCGCTCCGAGGAAGGCGCCGGCGAAGACGCAGGCGGACAACGAGCGGATCCCTGAGCAGGCTTCGGCCACGCCGACCGCGTCGCCGTTGGCGAAGACGATGGTGTTGCCGCTGACGCGGATGACGTGGTCGTTGGCTCGCAGGAGGCCGGAGACGATCTCCGTGACGTTGGTCAGCAGGACGCCTTTGATCTGATTGTCGACAAGGTAGAGGAACGGGCCGGAGATCAGCCAGACCCCGGCGGGGAAAAGCATCAGGCCCACGGCTCGCCAGCGGGCTTCGCTGGCCGCCGGAGCGCCGGCGGGACCGCGGACCGAAAGGAACGTGAAGGCGAGGGCGGCGCCGGTCAGCCCGAAGGCGATGGCCAGGGTCGGCCCGATGCCCGTGCCGAAGATCGCCCGAGCGGCTGCGCCCAGACCGAAGAGGGCGAGGGAGGCGAAGGCGAAGCCCTGGGCGATGCGCAGGGCGAAGCCGGCGGTAGGCGCGGCGACCGCGGTGCTCCGGCCGGTAAGGAGCGCATGCAGATCTTCCCAGCGATCCCATAAGACGTAAGCGGCGAAGCACGGCACGAGATAGCCGAAGCCATAGTCGTCCTTGGTGCTCCAGATCGTCCACTGGTCCCATGTGGTGAGCAAGGCCATCCCGACCAGCAGGCAGCCGAGGCCCCGCGTGACGCCGTCCAGCGTCGCGGGCGGACTGGGCTGTTCGACCGCGGCCATCAGAACCTCGGCACCGCGGCCAGCAGCGTCTTCGTGTAGGCTTCCTTGGGGTCGCCGAGAATCTGCGCGGGCGTGCCTTGTTCGACGATGCGACCCTTGGACATCACCAGGATGTGGTCGCTGACGTG
>JBDKKH010000082.1:0-7775 GCA_039796215.1 Verrucomicrobiota bacterium | reverse complement strand
AGGCCAAGGGCATCGACCTCTCCAAGCTCCTGTACTCGCCGAAGGCCGGCCCCGAAGTGGGTCGCTTCTGCACCGAGAAGCAGGACCACGGCCTCGAGAAGGGCCTCGACCTCTCCGTCCTCCTGGCGAAGTGCCAGCCGGCCATCGAGAAGGGCGAGCCCGTCCGCTACGAAGGCGAGATCAAGAACATCCACCGCGTGGTCGGCACGATCCTCGGCAACGAGATCACCAAGCGCCACGCCGACGGCCTGCCGGAAGGCACCATCCACCTGAAGTTCAAGGGCAGCGCGGGCCAGTCCCTCGGCGCCTTCGTGCCCCCGGGCGTGACCATCGAGATCGAAGGCGACGCCAACGATTACGTCGGCAAGGGCCTCAGCGGCGGACGCGTCATCGTCTACCCTGACGCCAAGGCGACCTTCCCCGCCGAAGATAACATCATCCTCGGCAACGTCGCCCTCTACGGCGCGACCTCCGGCGAGGCCTTCTTCCGCGGCATGGCCGGCGAACGCTTCTGCGTGCGCAACTCCGGCGTCACCACCGTCGTCGAAGGCGTGGGTGACCACGGCTGCGAATACATGACCGGCGGTCGCGTCGTCATCCTCGGCGCCACGGGCCGCAACTTCGCCGCCGGCATGAGCGGCGGCGTGGCCTACGTCCTCGACGAGAAGGGCGACTTCGCCACCCGCTGCAACAAGCAGATGGTCGGCCTCGAGAAGCCTGACGCCAACGATGCGGCCGAACTCCGCGGCCTCGTCGAGCGCCACGCCGAGCTCACGGGCAGCCAGAAGGCGAAGAAGCTCCTCGCCAACTGGGAAGCCTCCCTCGCCAAGTTCGTCAAGGTGATGCCGAAGGACTACAAGCGCGTCCTCCAGGCCATCGCGACGGCCCAGGCCAAGGGCCTCAGCGGCGACGCCGCCCTCAACGAAGCCTTCGAGATCAACTCGCGCGACCTCGCCCGGGTCGGCGGCGGCTGATCACCCACCACGTCCACACCAAGCACCTTCTGCACCATGGGAAAACCTACCGGATTTGTCGAATACCAGCGCGAACTCCCGCCTGACCGCGATGCCCTCACCCGCATCGGCGACTGGAAGGAGATCCACCACCATCACTCCGACGAGAAGCTCCAGAAACAGGGCGCCCGCTGCATGGACTGCGGCGTGCCGTTCTGCCACACGGGCAAGCTCATCAGCGGGATGGCCAGCGGCTGCCCGATCAACAACCTGATCCCCGAGTGGAACGACCTCGTCTACAAGGGCCTCTGGCGCGAAGCGCTGGAACGCCTCCACAAGACCAACAACTTCCCCGAATTCACCGGCCGCGTCTGCCCCGCCCCTTGCGAAGGCTCCTGCGTGCTAGGCATGAACAAGCCGGCCGTCACGATCAAGAACATCGAGGTCTCGATCATCGACAAGGGCTGGGAGAACGGCTGGGTCATCCCGCGCGCCCCGACGAAGCGCACCGGCAAGAAGGTCGCCGTCATCGGCTCGGGTCCCGCCGGCCTCTCCGCCGCCGCGCAGCTCAACTACGCCGGCCATAACGTCACCGTCTTCGAACGCTCCGACCGTCCGGGCGGCCTGCTGATGTACGGCATCCCGAACATGAAGCTAGACAAGAAGGACGTCGTGCTGCGCCGCATCTCCCTGCTCGAAGCCGAAGGCGTGACCTTCAAGTGCGGCGTCAACGTCGGCGTCGACGTCTCCGCCGAACAGCTCCGCAAGGACTTCGACGCGGTCATCCTCACCGTCGGCGCCACCAAGGGCCGCGACCTCCCCCTCCCCGGCCGTGACGCCAAGGGCATCCATCTCGCGATGGAGTTCCTCCATGCGAACACCAAGAACCTCCTGGACGGCAAGTCGCCCGACGCGACCATCACCGCCAAGGGCAAGGATGTCGTGATCATCGGCGGCGGCGACACCGGCACCGACTGCGTGGGCACCTCGCTCCGGCACGGCTGCAAGTCCGTCGTCCAGCTCGAGATCATGCCGAAGGCTCCGCAGACCCGCGCCAAGGACAACCCCTGGCCGGAATGGCCGAAGACCTACAAGGTCGACTACGGCCAGGAAGAGGCCGCCGCCAAGTACGGCTCCGACCCTCGCGTCTACCTCACCACGGCCACGAAGTTCGTCGCCGACGAGCAGGGCGGCCTCAAGGAGGTCCACACCGTCGAAGTCGAATGGAAGAAGGACGACAAGGGCGTGTTCGGTCCGCAGAAGATCGCCGGCACCGAGAAGGTCCGCCCGGCCCAGCTCGTGCTCCTTGCCATGGGTTTCATGGGTCCGGAACAGCCGCTCCTCGAAGCCTTCGGCGTCGAGCGCGACGCCCGCTCCAACGCGAAGGCCGACCACGAGAAGTACGTGACCAACGTCCCGGGCGTGTTCGCCGCCGGCGACTGCCGTCGCGGCCAGTCCCTCGTCGTCTGGGCCTTCAACGAAGGCCGTGGCGCCGCCCGCGAGTGCGACAAGTTCCTGATGGGCAAGTCGGAGCTCCCGTAAGCCCCGCCGCCATCGACCGCCGAAGCCCGACTCATCGAGTCGGGCTTCTTGTTGGCGGGTATCTTAGGTTTGCCGAACGGGCCCGCCCGGCCCACCCTGCCCTCGTGAGCACACCCTCCCTCGAAGAACTGAAATCCGTCGCCTTGGCCACCGCCATCGCCGCCGGCGAACTGCTCGCCGAGGGCGCCCAGATGAAGGTGAACGCTTCGACGGATGACGACGTGAAGATGCAGGCCGACGTCGACTCGGAGCACCTGGTCCGCGACCGGCTCAAGGCGACAGGCATCCCGGTCATCGGCGAAGAGCTCGGCGGCGACGCCTCCCTCTTCGACGGCTACGGCTTCTACTGGGTCGTCGACCCGCTCGACGGCACCTACAATTATCTTCGCCGCCAGCCGGCGACCTGCGTCTCGCTCGGGCTGATGCGCGGCAAGGAACCCGTGCTGGGCGTCATCCATGATTTCACCGCGCGCAAGACGATCCTCGGCGTCGTCGGCGACGGCGCCTTCGTCAACGGCCGCCGCATCACGCCGGCCTGGGCGACCGACATCAAGGACGCCTGCATCATGACCGGCTTCCCGGCCGCGGCCGATAAGTCCGGACCGGCCATGCGCCTCTTCATCGACCAAGTCGGCCGCTACAAGAAGATCCGCATGATCGGTTCGGCCGCGCTGGCGCTGGCCTACGTGGGCGAAGGGATCGCCGACACTTATTACGAATCAGGCACCAACCTGTGGGACGTCGCCGCCGGCCTGGCCATCATCAAGGCGGCAGGCGGCTGCTACCGCCTTGTCCCGACCGGAAAACGTCCCCTGAACTATGATCTCTGGGCTTCCGGCCGCGAGGACTGGATCCGCCAGGACGGCGCTCCTTAGGCGTGGACAATAAGCCGGCGGCGGCTAGCCTATCCCCGTGCTCTTCGCCCTGACCAATCCGATCAAAGAAGCCGTCATCAAGCATGCGGCGGTGAACTACGCCGAGAAGATCCTCGGCCAGGATTACGACACGATGGGCTTCTGGGTCGCCCTCACGATGGTGGCCGTCTACATCCCCCTGCTCGGTCGCCTGGCCGCTCAGCATTTCTTCGGCAAGGACGGCAGCTCCATCGGCATCGGCCTGACGGGTCTCGTTTCCGTCGGCCTGACTTTCGCGGCCATCTGCATGGCCGACACCAGCCTTTCCGGCTTCATCCCGAAGTCCGTGGAGGTCCTGGTCATCTCCCTGTGCACGGCGACGGTCGTGCTGCTGGTGACCAGCGCCGCCGCCCAGGTCCTCAGCATGGGCTTCGGCCCTTCGCTCGGCCTGCAGCTGATCTTCTGGAACATCGTCTTCCTCGCCCAGTTGGCCACGCGCTTCCTGATGGACTTCTGGAAGCACGTCTGAGCCGGCCGATGAAAGCGGTCTTGACCGCCCTCTGCTTCACCCTGGCGGCCTTGGGCGCCGCCGAAGGGCCTCTCCATCCCTCCTTGGACGGGAAGGTCCTCACGGGCTACCAAGGCTGGTTTAGGGCCGAAGGCGATGCCTGCGGCCTAGGCTGGGTCCATTACGGGCCGGGACAGCGCCTAGGCCCGGAGATGTGCGCCTTCGACCTCTGGCCCGACCTGAGCGAGCTGACGCCCGTTGAACGCTACCCTTCCCCCTTCAGATTCGCGGACGGACGGACGGCGGACCTCTTCAGCAGCGCGCATCCTCTGACGGTTCGGCGTCACTTCCGCTGGATGCAGGACTACGGCATCGACGGCGCGATGCTCCAGCGGTTCGCGGTCGGCCTGGGCAGAGGCAAAGGTTCCGAGGCTTTGGACCTGGTCCTGCGCAACTGCGTCGAGGCCGCGGACGCCGAAGGACGCTCGCTGACGCTGATGTACGACTTCTCCGGACTGAAGCCGGAGAATTTCCCGACGGTCGTCGCAGATTGGAAGAAGCTGGCCGGCGCAGGCCTGACCAAGCACCCCTGCTACCAGCATCACGCCGGCAAGCCCTTGGTGTCGCTCTGGGGCGTCGGCTTCAAGGACCGGCCAGCGGCTTACGAAGAGTGGGCGGCGGTGCTCCGGGAACTGAAGGCCTCCGGCGTGGCGATCATGCTGGGGGTACCTGCTTACTGGCGCGAAGGCCAGGCCGACGCCCTGAGCGGACCTGAACTTGCGGCCCTGCTTCGTCAGGCCGATATCATCAGCCCATGGTCGGTCGGGCGGTTCGGACGCCCTGAGGACGTCGCCGGCTTCGCCCGGAAGGTCTGGCAGCCCGACATGCAAGCCTGCGTCGCCACCCGCCAGCTCTACCTGCCGGTGATCTTCCCGGGCTTCAGCTGGCGCAACCTCTCGGCTCTGCGCGGAAAGCAGGCCGCCCTCGACCAGATCCCCCGCCTAGGCGGTCGCTTCCTGTGGTCGCAGGCCGTCGCCGCCCGCCGGGCCGGCGCTCGTACGCTTTACGTGGCGATGTTCGACGAGATCGACGAAGGCACGGCCATCATGAAATGCGGAGGCCCGCGGCCGGCGGGGCATTTCTTGGACCTGTCCGATGTCCCGACCGATCACTACCTCTGGCTGAGCGGCCAGGCCGGCCGGATGCTGCGCGGAGAAATCCCCGCGAGCGACGACCTGCCCCGACGCTGAACGTCGTCAGCCCGTGGCCTGGAGGCCGGCGGCGATCGCGTTCAGCGACAGCAGCATCTGCGGCAGGAGCGCCTCGGCCTCCTTGCGGTCGCCGTCGGCGACCTTCTTGCGCCAATCCTTGAGGAGGGCGACCTGCTGCTCGTGCAGGAGGTCGATGGCGGCCTCGCGAAGGGCGATGACCTTGCGCAGGCGAGGACGACCTTCGCTGAGCTTCGAGCCGGAAAGCTCGTCGAGCATCTTGCGGGTAAGGTTATGCTCGGCGAGGATGCGGTTGAGGAAGGTCGCGCGGAGCTTCTTGTCCGTCACCAGGGCGCCGTAGAGCTTCATCATGCTGCGATTCGAAGCCAGGACGCTGGTCGAGGCGTTCTTGAGCATATAGCGCAAGGGCGGCCAGTCGTCGTAGTTCTTGCGGATGACCTCGAAACCCTTGGGGTCTTCGGCCTTGAGGCGGGCGAGCGCGGAGCCGACGCCATACCAGCCCGAGAGGTAGAAACGAGCCTGGCTCCAGGCGAAGACCCAGGGGATCGCGCGCAGGTCCTCGAGCGAGGCGGCGCCCGTGCGCCGCGACGGACGGGAGCCGATGCGGCTGGCCTCGATCACGTCGATCGGCGTGGCCTGACGGAAGAACTCGATGAAGCGGGGCGTCTTGATGAGCTCCTGATAGGCTTCGCGGGAGAACTCCGCGAGCCGGTCCATGACCTTGGCCTGGCCGGACTCGCTGCGGACGGCGACGTCGTGCAGGAAAGTGTTCTGCGTCACGCCGGCCGTGAGCAGCTCGAGGTTGTTCACCGCGGTGATGTGATTGGCGTACTTCTGCGTGATGCTTTCGCCCTGCTCGGTGACGCGCATCTCGCCTTGGATCGAACCCTGCGGCAGCGCGTCGATGAAACGGTGGGTCGGGCCGGCGCCGCGGGAGATGGTGCCGCCGCGACCATGGAAGAAGACGATGCGGACGCCGTGCTTCAGGCCGACGGCGGTCAGGTTCTGCTGCGCGCGATAGAGATTCCACAACGAAGCGAGGATGCCTCCGTCCTTGTTGGAATCGGAATAGCCGATCATCACCTGCTGGGTCAGGCCATCCGTGATCCCGGCGGCGCGGCGCGCCTCGAGCGTGCGCTTGGTCATCGGATGCGAGAGGAACGCGTCCATGATGCCGGTGCTGCGCTCGAGGTCGCCGATGGTCTCGAAGAGAGGGACGACCGGCAAGAGGCAGTACGCGTCGTCGGAACCGCCCGCGGTCAGGCCGGCCTCGCGGGCCAGCAGATAGACGGCGAGCAGATCCGAGACCGAACGGGTCATGCTGACGATGAGCGAACCCAGCCCTGCCGATCCGTAATGATCGATATGCGTGACAAGCGCGCGATGACAGGCGACCACCGCATCCGCCTCCGGACCGATGCTGGCCTGCTCACGGAGGAAGGGACGCGTCGAGCGGAGTTCGGAAGCGAGGAAGGCGAGCCGGCGGGACTCGTCCCACTGGGCGAAACCCGACTCTTCCTGGCCCGTCGCATCCAGGAGCTGCCCGATCGCCTTGTCATGGAAGGCGCTGTTCTGGCGGATATCCAGGACGGCCATGTGGAAACCGAAAGTCCGCAGGAAGCGCAGCAGAGGATCGAGTTCCGCGCGGGCGATGCGCCCGGCGCCGACTTCGATGAGGGTCTCGCGCAGGAAGAGGAGGTCCGCGATGACGCCTTCGGGCGTGCGGTGCTGGCCGGCGCCCAGCTCGCCTTCGGCGTTGGGCATGCGCAGGCGCACGAGGTTAACGTATTGGCGCCAGGTCTCGCCGATGTTGCGCTTGAGCGCCGCCTCGCCGGCTTCGCCGTGGGCGGCCGCATGCTTCTCGACCTGACGACGGAAGACCGCCGGCGGCTCCTGCAGGTGGTCGCCGAGCGAAAGACGCTGCCCCAGGGTCTCCAGGCGTTCATGGCAGGTCGCGACCGCGGTGGCGCGGAAAAGATTGAGGGCGCGCGTGGTGACCTCGGCGGTGACCAGGGGGTGTCCGTCGCGGTCGCCGCCGACCCAGGTGCCCAGGGCGATCTGCGGCAGCGCATCGGGGTGCTCGATGCGGTCGGGCTCAAGCCCGGCCTCCTCCCAAGCCTGGCGGAGGCGCAGGTCCATGCTCACCACGGCGTCAGGGAAGACCTTGGCGAGGAAGTAGTTGATGTTGCGCAGTTCCGACTGCACGTCGGGCTTCTGGTGGTAGATCTCGCCCGTCCGCCAGAGGCGTTCCAGGGCGACCTTGATCTCCTCGCGGATGGCGCGCTGCTCGGCGGCCGTCCACATGTTGTTCTCGCGGCGGACGAGGAGTTTGTAGAGTTCGCGATGGATCTCAAGGACCGTGGCTCGCTTGGCCTCGGTAGGGTGGGCGGTCAGGACCGGATCGACGCGCATGCGGCCGAGTCGTTTGGCGATCTGCTTGTCCGTGAGTCCCGCCGCCGTCAGCGCGCGGAGCGCCCGCCCCCAGGAGCCCGGATCGGAAGCCAGGCCGTGCTTGTCTTCGCGCAGTCGCTTGGACTGCGCGGAGGCGTTCTCTTCCACCATGTTCAGCAGCTGGAAGGCGATCGAGTAGGCCTGCACGCCGCGGTAGGAGAAGATCTGCACGCCGCGCAGCTTGCGCTTGCCCATCCAAGGCAACGTGCCGGCGAGGTCCTTATGGTCGAGCTGCTCG
>JBDKKH010000081.1:0-8134 GCA_039796215.1 Verrucomicrobiota bacterium | reverse complement strand
AGCACACTTGGCAATCAGCCGCACGTATTAGCATCAAAGCATGAAATTGTCCGTTCTGTTTGCCATGTGCCTTATGCTGTCAGCAAAATGCGCAGCGGGATACACTTCTTCGCAGAGAGTAGAGACCTATGGGACGCCAGTCAGGCAGCGGCTGGAGCCGGCATTCGTCGCGGCGCAGGTAAGCTATCCGCCTCCCGAGCTGACGCTCATCGGACTTAAGGACGAGAAGCGCCTTGAACTATGGGCGCCTGACAAGCAAGGCCGGCAACGCTTGATCAAAACATACCCAATCCTGGCGGCTAGCGGCCGGCCTGGACCGAAGCTACGTGAAGGAGATCTCCAGGTTCCGGAGGGCATCTATGCGATCGAATCGCTTAACCCCAATAGCCGCTTTCATCTTTCCCTCCGCATAAACTATCCGAACGCCGAAGACCGTCGCCGGGCTCGAGAAGACGGACGAACCCAACTCGGAGGTGATATCATGATCCATGGTAGCGACGCCTCCATCGGCTGCCTTGCCATGGGCGACCCGGCCTCAGAGGAACTCTTCGTCCTCGCAGCCCTGACTGGCCTTTCAAAAATTCATGTCATCTTGTGTCCGGTAGATTTCCGGGAAAAAGCCGACGTCAACCTGTCGCCAGGACAGCCGAAGTGGGTTCCGGAGCTACACGCCAAAATCCGGACAGAACTCGCGAAGTACGTTATGGCGAAACCCTCAGTGCAAGTCCGCTAGGATAGGGTAAGTTTGCTCAGCGCGCCTTTCCGGGAAAGGACGCAGTTCATCGCGAACCCACCCTCACTTCACCCCGGTCGTCAGCACGTCGATCAGCGGCTTGGGATCCGGCAGGCCGTGGGGATGGTGATCGCCGCCTTCCTTGGGGAACAGTTTCACGGCGCCGCCGTTGTCCTGCCAGAACTTCACGAGCTGCCCGGCGTTGTCGGCGTAAGGCACGGTCTGATCGGCGGTGCCGTGGCATGAGACCAGCAGGACGCCGGCCTTGATCACGGGCAGCATGCCGTCCGTGGGGCGCGAAGATTTCGCCGCCGCTTCCTCGCTCGAAGCGAACCCGAACTCCTTTTTGTAAAGTTCCCAATCCTTGGGACTGCCCTTGCCAGCCCAGGCGCCCAGCGGCAGACCCGCCGGCCACGAACGGATATCGCTCACGCCGTTGTCGTGGTAGAGGACGCTGACGCGATCCGGATGCAGCCGGGCCCAGGCGTTGATGTAGAGTCCGCCGCGGGAGATGCCGAGGAGCGCCGGCTTGGCGGAAAGCCCGCGCATATCATGGATCTCATGGTAGACCTTCTCCCAGGCGGCCATAGCGCGGGCGGAGCCGAATTGGTTGCTCACGCCGACGTAGACCACGTGCCAGCCCTTTTCGACGAGCCCGTCCTCGAGCGACTTCAGATGTCCGCCGAACTCGCCGACCCAGAGCCAAGGCTTACCAGGGGAGGGCCGGGTCGGGACCTTCACCGTGACCGCTTTGCCGTCGATGGTCAGTTTCTCGACCGTGGCGGCGGAAGCGACGGCGCCAAGGGCCATACCGAGCAGAGCAAGGAGGATACGGGGCATGACGGCATTCATGTGCAAAGGTGCAAACGTGCAAAGGTGCAAATGTGTCGCCGGCTGCCGATGCCTTAACTTTTGCACTTTTGCACAGGAGCTTTGCCCCGATTTGCACTTTTGCACCTGCGCTGGCGCACCTGCTTCTTGCCAGCAGGGGCAAGTCCGCCCTATCTCTTCCTCCTATCTACTTATGAAACCCGTACTTCTGGTCATCCGCGACGGTTGGGGTGAAAACCACAACGCCAAGCACGATAACTTCAACGCCGTGAAGCTGGCGAACCTCCCGGTCTCGCGCGGCCTGACCAAGGACTGGCCCCGGACGGAGATCATGGCCCACGGGCTCGATGTCGGCCTGCCGGTCGGCATCATGGGCAACTCCGAGGTCGGCCACCAGAACATCGGCGCCGGACGTATCGTCGACCAAGAGATCGTCCGCATCGACAAGGGCCTCACCGACCCCGCGGGCATGCGCCAGATCAAGGCCTTCCGCGGCCTCGTCGAGAACGTCAAGGCCACCGGAGGCGCGGTCCACCTGATGGGCCTGTGCTCCGAAGCCGGCGTCCACTCCACCCTGCCCCACCTCTACGCCCTCCTCCGCCTGCTGAAGGAAGAAGGCCTCACCAAGGTCTACGTGCACGCCTTCATGGACGGACGCGACAGCCCGCCCACCTCGGGCCTCGGCTACCTCAAGCAGCTCGAAGCCGAGCTCGTGAAGATCGGCGTCGGCAAGGTCGCCAGCGTCGCCGGCCGCTTCTGGGCCATGGACCGCGATAACCGCTGGGAACGCGTGAAGACCGCCTACGACGCCCTCACCGGCGCCCCGGCCCCCGAAGCCGCCTCGGCCGCCTCGGCCGTGCAGGCCTATTACGATAAGCCGACCGACGCCAATACGACCGGCGACGAATTCGTCCCGGCCACCCGCATCAAGGGCACGGCCTTCATCCAGGACGGCGACTCGGTGCTGTTCTTCAACTTCCGCGGCGACCGCCCGCGCGAGATCACCCGCGCCTTCATCGACCCTGAATTCAAAGGCTTCCCCCGGTCGAAACTGCTCAAGGTCTTCTACGCCACGCTGACCAACTACGAGAAGGGCCTCTGCCCCAACGTGGTCTTCGACAAGCCCGCCAAGATGGTGAACATCCTCGGCGAGTGGGTGGCCAAGCAGGGCATCCCGCAGTTCCGGACCGCGGAGACCGAGAAGTTCCCGCACGTGACCTTCTTCTTCAATGACTACCGCGAGGAAGCCTTCGCCGGCGAAGAGCGCGGCATGGCGCAGAGCCCCAAGGAAGTCTCGACCTACAACCAGAAGCCCGAGATGTCGGCCGCGCACGTCACCGAGATGGCCAAGGCCGCGATCCTCTCCGGCAAGTACGGCCTGATCGTCGTCAATTACGCCAACCCCGACATGGTCGGCCATACCGGCGACCTCGCCGCGGTCTGCAAGGCCTGCGAAGCGGTCGACAGCGGGCTTGGCGTCCTCCTCGCCGCCATCGACCAGGTGGGCGGCAAGGCCCTCGTCACGGCCGACCACGGCAACGCCGACCAGATGTGGGAGCCGGAAGAGAACTGCGCCCACACCCGCCACACGCTCAGCCCCGTCGAGGTCGTCCTCTACGGCGCCGGCTGCAAGTCGCTCAAGACCCGCCCCACCGGCCGCCTGGCCGACGTCGCCCCGACCCTGCTCGCCCTCATGGGCCTGCCGAAGCCGGCGGAGATGACCGGCGAGTCGCTGATCGCGGGGTAACTGCCAACACACTTCGGGTTGCAGGTGGCAGCCCCAGGTGACGGGTGGCAGGCTAAAAACCTCCGGACTTAGGTTCGGGGGTTTTCTTTTGGCATCTCCCCGTCACCGGCCACCCGAGGCCGCCACCCGCCACCTGAAACGACTTCTCAGGACAGCACGTGGTGCTGTCCCTACCTGTTCATCCCCGTCGCGAAGCTGATGCCAAGCGAATCCGCGACGGCGCGGACGATCTCGACCTCGGCCGGCTCGGCGCGGCCGTCGTGCAGCATCGCGGTGCCGATGGCGCGGACGAACTTGCGGCGGGCCGGCACGGGCTGTCCGATGATGACGCGGAGGGCGTCATCGACCTGCGCGAGGTCGACCTGCGCGGCCGGCACCATGACCGGACTGAGCCCAGGCAGGCCCAGCACCTGGACGCCGAGCGCGAAGGCGCGTGCCTGGGCGGCGGCGTCTTCGCTCGAGGTCTGCACGACGGCGGACAAGACGAGACCGCTCGCCGCGACGAGGTCACCGGAGCGAGCGACGATCTGCTTATCGCCGCCGAGATAACGACGCATCGACGCCTGGATCAGGAGGACGATCAGGCCGTCCTCGGCCTCGTAACCGGCGCGCTCCAAGGCGGCCTGGAAAGCCTCGGACTGCGCGCCCGAGAGCTGCCGCAAGGCCGGCATCGAAAGGTCGAGCAGGGCCACGCGCGACCCCGCGGGCAAGGCACGCAGGAAGGGGTCGAGTCGGCGGGCTTCGCGGACGACTTCGCCGCCCGCCAGCGCTTCGGCCTGGGCGAACTGGGCGGCACGCTGGGCCGGATCGCGCCGCAGGACCAGCCCGAGCACGATCGCCATCGCGCTGACGGGATCCTCGGAAGCGTCGCGCAGCACGGGCGGAATGGCCCCGCGGAAGCCGACCGAATCCTGGATCTGCAGGTCCGTCGGCGCGGCCCGCGTCGACGTCGGCAGAGGCGGCGACGCCACGTCCGCGCGGCCGCTGAGCCCGGCCACAGGTTCATCCGCGGCGACGGCGACCGGCCGGACTTCAGGGATCACGCCGTCGAAAGCCGGGTCGACGCGACGGATGCGCTCGTCGATCGGCGGGTGCGAGGAAAACAAGGCCTCGAAGAAACCCGGCGAACCGGCGAAGAACATGTGCTGTGCCTCGAGCTCGGCCGGGGAGGCTTCGCGGGCGGCGCCGGAGAATCCGGCCACCTTCCGGAGGGCGGAGGAGAGCCCGAGGGGGTTGCGCGTGAACTGAACCGCGGAAGCGTCGGCGAGGTATTCGCGCTGCCGTGAGACCGAGGCCTGGATGACGCGGGCGAAGAAGACGCCGCCCAGGCCGACCAGCACCACGACGAGCCCGGCGATGGCGAGAGGCCACGCATTGTTCTTGCGGCCCGAACCGGAATTGAGGCCGATGCGGATGATGATGTAACCGAGCTGCGCCAAAGCGGTGAGTCCGGCCACGGCGCCGATGATGCGCAGATTGAGCTTCATGTCCCCGTTGCCGATGTGGCTGAACTCGTGGGCGATCACGCCCTGGAGCTCATCGCGCGTCAGGTGGAGCAGCGCCCCGCGCGTCACGCCGACCGCGGCGTCCTGGGGGGAGTTGCCCGCCGCGAAGGCGTTGATGGTCTCATCGCCGTCGATGACGTAGCACAGCGGCACGGGGAGCCCGGAAGCCAGGGCCATCTCCTGGACGACGTTGAGGTAGCGCTTCTCCTCGGGACGGGTGGCGCCAGCCTGCACCAGGCGGCCGCCGAGCCGCTCGGCGATGGCCCCGCCGCCGCTGGAAAGCTCGGCGATGCGCACCAGGCTGCCGCCGATGATCACCACCAGCGCGGTCCCGGCGGTGGCGAAGAAGAGCTTCGGCTGGAACCAGTCGGGCGAAGGCATCCGGGTGAGCTTCGCCTGTCCGAGCACGGCCAGCACGTAGAGCGAGCCGGCCAGCACGACGACCGCCAGCACCAGCAAGGCGACGAGCTTGGTCGTCCGACCACGGGCCTCATCCTGGGCCCGGAAGAAATTCATCGTGCCGGCCATGGGCCGAGTTCAGTGATTCAGAGCTGAGGAGGCTGTTCCGCGAAGAGGCGGTCGTAAGCAGCGGCCAGCATGAGCCCGTAGAAAGGCATGGTGACGAAGACGCCGATGATGCAGGCGATGATCCCGACATAAGCCAGCAGGCTGGCCACGAACATGAGCAGCAGCGCCCAACCCCAGTGGGCCGTAATCGCCCGACGGCTCATCTCGAGACATTCCCAGGCGGTGCCTCTCCGCTCCGCCAGGAGATTCCAGACAAAAGCGTAACCAATCATGAGGTAGATGCCCGGAAGGACGCAGAGCAGGGTTCCGACGACGATCAGCAGGATCATCAGGACATAAGCCAGCACCGAGGTGCCGAAAACGTCGAAGCCGCTGAAGCAATCGCCAAGCGTGGCGGGCTGACCGCGGACGCATTTCGCGTTGAAGCGAATGAAACCGACGACCAGCGGCGGAAGGAGCAAGATGATCGCGATCCAGCCGATGAAGGGGATCATGCCGACCACGCAGACGACCCCCATGACGAGGCCGGCGATGAGGTTCGCCAGCACGATGTTGAGGGTGTCGCGCTTGAGGGTCGCCAAGGCCACATTAAAGCATGCGCCGACATCGAAGGGGCTGGGCGCTTGCTTGGCTCGGTTGACGAGGCCGAGCTGTTCAGGATTAAGGCTCATGATCTGCGAAGGGTCTCAGAGGGCTTAGAAGGAGACCTTGGGAGCGGCTTTCTCGGCCGGGTCTTCGATCTTGAAGAACTCGCCGGGCAGGAAGCCGAAGGCGTTGGCAATGAAGACCTGCGGAAAGACTTCGCGACCGTTGTTGTAGAACAGGACGGCGTCATTGAAGGCCTGGCGGGAGAACGCGATGCGGTTCTCGGTCGACGTGAGCTCTTCCATCAGGCTGCGCATGGTGGCGTCGGCCTTGAGCTGCGGATATTGCTCGGAGACGACCATGAGGCGGCCAAGGGCGCCGCTGAGGCCGGCTTCGGCCTGGCTGAGGTCGCGCATGGCGGCCGGGTCGTTCGGATTGCCGGCGAAACGGACGTTGGCCTGGGTGGCCTTGGCACGGGCTTCCACCACCGCGGTGAGGGTGCCGCTCTCGTGGGCCATGTAGCCCTTGGCGGTCTCGACGAGGTTCGGGACGAGGTCGTAGCGGCGCTTGAGCTGGACGTCCACCTGGGCGAAGGCGTTCTTGCAGGCGTTCCGCAGGCCGACGAGCGAGTTGTAGATGCCGACGCCCCAGAGGGCGGCGATGACGAGGGCGCCGACGATGACAAGCAGGACGACGAGGAGGATGGTGACGGCAGGACTCATGATGCCCTCACCTTACCCGGCCGGCCAAGGCCTGCAAGTCGGCTCGGAGACAAGGGGTGATAATTTTAAGCGTCCATTGTAACCCCCTGCCCTGACGCGTCTGCACTCAGGACGTCTTTTCCAGGCGGGCGCAGACTTCGTCGATCAGGAAGGCAGGGGTCGAAGCTCCGGCGGTCACGCCGACGGTCCCGAAGCGGGCCAAGGCCGCGAAGTCGAGCTCGGCGGCCGTCTCGACGTGGAAACAGGGCAGGCCCTGGATTTCGACGAGCTTGGCGAGCTTGACGGTGTTCGCGGAATGACGGCCGCCGATGACGACGATCGCCTGGCAGCCTTGCCGCTGAAGTTCGCGGATGTCGGCCTGCCGGTCCTTGGTGGCGCCGCAGATGGTGTCGAAGATCAAAGCCCCCGGGAAGCGCGCCTTGAGGTCCGTCGCCAGCTGGGCGAACTCGTCGGTGAACATCGTCGACTGCGAGACCATGCAGACGTGGCCGCCGAGGTCGGGCAGAGCCGCGATATCGGCGGCGGAAGTGATGACGTGACCCTTGCCCTCGGCGTAGCCGAGCAGGCCGATGACCTCGGGGTGCTGAGGGTCGCCGAAGATCACGGTGGCGAAGCCCTTGCGCGCATGCATGCGCACCTTGCCGGCGATGATGCCGACGTCGGGACAGGTGGCGTCGCGGAATTCCATGCCGAGCGACTTCAGGTACTCGCGGCGTTCGGGCGAGATCCCGTGGGCGCGCACGACCATGACCGCGTCGGCGTCGGTGGACCTGGAGACTTCGAGCTTGGACTCGCTGCGGTAATCCCCGACCTCGCGGATGCCTTCGCCGGTGAGGACCTCCATCATCTGGCGGTTATGGATCAGCGGTCCGTCGGTGTAGACAGGGTGACGTCCCTTCTGCGCGTACTCCCGGGCGATATCGATGGCGCGTTCGACGCCCCAACAGAACCCCGCGGATTTGGCTCGGATGACCTTCACGTCTCCAAGGTGCGGGCAAGCCCGTCCGATTCAAGCAAAGTCCGGCCTTACTTGGCCGGGACCACGGGGACGGCACATGGAAAACCGCCCGGACCGGCGACGGCACGCTTCAGGACTTAGGGGCCTCCAACGTGCGGACCCGCCGGTGCTTCAAGGGGAAACGCAGGATGACCGTCGTGCCGACGTCGGGCGTGCTCTGGATGTCGACCGTGCCGCCATGAGCGCGGAGGATGCGGAGCAGGATCAGCATGCCGATGCCGCCGCCGGAGTCCTTGGTCGTGTAATAGGCGTCGAAGACCCGGGTCAGCTTGTCCGCCGGGATGCCGACGCCGGTGTCCCGGATGGAAAGGATGACCCACTCGTCGTCGGAGCCCAGCTTGACATGGATCTCGCCGCCGCGGTCCATGGCTTCGAGGGCGTTCTTCATCACGTTGAAGAGCGCCTGCTTGATCTGGTTGCGGTCGCCGAGGATGAGCGGGAGTTCGCCGGGGACGTCGAGCGAGA
>JBDKKH010000080.1:0-5641 GCA_039796215.1 Verrucomicrobiota bacterium | reverse complement strand
GTCTCACTCAGCTATTATCATCCGGTCCCGGGGTCGGCCCATGAGGCGATGCGCCACGAGATCGCCGACCTGACTCCCGGCGCCTATGTCATCCGCTGGAAGCACCGGATGAAACTCGCGGCGAACCGCTTGCCGCCGCCTTACCGGCTGGAAGTGACCAACGCGCGCACGGGGGTCGTCCGCCGGAGCTGGGATGTGCCGTTCCCTGTGACGGAACGGATGACGGCGCATGCGCTTGTCTTCTGCCCGACCGAAGAAGACTGCCGCGAGCCGATGGCCATCACGCTGGTGCCGAAGAACGGGATCGCCCGGGCGTATTGCATCCTGGACTACTCCCTCGCCAAGGCCGGGCTGGAGACCGACGCCGATCGCGACGGTGCCATCCGGCCAGGCGAAACCGCCACGTCCCGCCAGCCGCTGCGCCTCTGGATCAACGACGATGCCGATGAGTCGGAGTGGCAGGCGGACGGAGACCGTCCGGCGGCTGGCGGCCGGCTCGACGCCGATGATGCCGTGATCAACGGACTCCGCGACCTGGTCGATTTCTTCCCGCTCAACCTGCGTCTCGCGGAACTGGTCCGCGAGCATCCGCCCGAGGAAGGTTACGCTTATTTGCTACGCCAGAAAGACCGCGCACTGGGCTTCGTCTGGACGTCCCTGCCGCCCGGTCAGGTCGGCCGCATCCATCGCGAGCCTGATTTGAAAGTTTTCGGCCGGACCTTCGTCGAAGGGCTCGGGGCCGCTCAGGTCGAGCAGCCGGATGCCGCTGGCATGGTCGAAATCCCCGCCGACTTCCTTCGACGGATCCAGAAGGCCGGACAGGGTGTCGTCCTGCTGGAAGGCCGGCGTGCGACGGCCGAGCCGCTGGAACTGGTCGTCGTGAAGGGCGGCGCGGAGATCATGAAACTGCCCATGCCGTTGCGCGTCACGCCGGTGGAGACGATGTACCGGCATCTCGCCGCCGCCGAGCGGCCGGCGGCCGCCGGTCGGCCGACCGCCACCGGTGAGCCGGCCGGACTGCCCGATGCCGAACTGGGCGAACGATGGTGCTTCTTCCTGCATGGTTACAATGTGAGCGCCGACAACGCCCGCGGCTGGCAGGCGGAGACCTTCAAGCGGCTCTACGCGTTGGGCAGTCGCGCGCGCTTCGTGGGCGTGACGTGGGACGGCGATACCGGGCTGGACTACCATCGGGCGGTTTTCCTGGCCTTGGAGACCGGCCTGGCCCTTCCGGCGCGTCTGCGGCAGTTCGGCGCGGACGAGCGGTCGGTCGTCGTCGCCCATAGCCTGGGCAACGCGGTGGTTTCGCGGGCGGTCCAGGCCGGCTACACGCCGGCTCGCTACCTCATGCTCAACGCGGCCTTGCCGGTGGAGTCGGTGTCGCGTGAGGACGCGACCATGGCGCAGGCGAGGGAGATGACGGAAGCGAATTGGCGGCCCTATGAGAGACGGCTTTACGCCAGCGAATGGTGGAAGAAGTTCGCGCCCGAAGATCCCCGCCGCGCCCTGACCTGGGCCGGGGCTTTCCGCCGGGTCAAGGAAGCCGGCGTCGCCGTGAATTATTATTCGGAAGGCGAGGACATCACGGTCTGCCCGGTCGGCATGAAGTCCGCCTCGGTGCTGGGGACTTTCTGGGACGGACGGACCTTGGACTACGGCGCCTGGAAGACCCAGGAGCTGCTCAAGGGCGTGGACTGGACGACCTCGCTGGGCAGTCTGGCGATGCGGGGGGATCAGGCCGGATGGGGTTTCAACCGCGCATGGAATCTCCGCAAGGTCACGTCCGGACCCGGCCGGCCGGAAGTGCGTCACGAACGGCGAGCTCCGTCGCAGGCGGCGGCCCTCGGCGAGGATGACCTGAGGCGCCAGCCGTTCTTCCGGCCTTTCCTCGGCAGCGTGCTCCGCCCGGGGGCTTCGGAGCAGCCGGAGGCGATGACGTCGACGGCTTGGCACGAGGCGCTCGCGTCCGGTGTGCCGGCGATGTCCTACGCGATCGGCGGCATGCCGATGCGCAGCCTGGCCGCGCTCGGCGTGCGCCCGACCCCGGCCAGGAATTTCTCCCTGGAGGCGGAAGGCCGGGCCAGGGATGTCCGTTGGCCGAGCGAAGGCCACCGGAAGAAGCACGAGGTCGGCCGATGGTTGCATAGCGACTTCAAGAACGTGGCCTTGCCGTTCGTCCACCCGCTCTACGTCTCGATGATCGCCGAAGGAGGCCTCCGATGAGCGCCCTGCGTTGGTTGCTGGCAGTCTGGCTGGCCGGGGTCCGGCCGATCTCAGCCGGAGAGCTCGCGTTGCGATTCGCGGACGAGTCCGGTCGGCCCCTCGACCGGGTGTCGGTCCGCGCCCTGCTGATGACCGAAGACGACCCGCGGGCTCAAGGCATGGATGAATCGAAGGGGCTCACGAAGGCCGACGGATTTTTCCGCTTCGAGCCGCGCAAGCAGATGACGGTGCTGCAGGTCCAAGGAGAACGCGCGGGCTTCCATGCGGTCGACCTGCGGACGCCTGCGCGCTTCGCGCGTCCTGGTCCGGGTGGGTCGTCGGTCTGGACGCTGACGATGCCGCGGAAGATCAAGCCGATCCCGCTATGCGCTTTCCGCCCTTGGCTGTCTCGCGGCAATGGTCAGTTCCGGCGCGACGCATGGATCGCCTACGACCTGCGGTTGGGTTCGCCGCTGCCGCCTTTCGGCCGGGGAGAGGTGGAGGACTTCCGCTTCCGGGTCACGGCCGTCATGACGGGATGGAACGCGCCGCGCGCCTACGTGGAGGAGCAACGTCGGATCCCCCCCGCGAAGCTTTGGGACGAAGAGACGGTTCGCGACGTGTACGGCCTCTGGCAGGCCGAATTGCAGCTCGCCTTCCCGCACCCCCAGGCCGGCATCCTTCGCTCGGAGCAATTCTGGCCTTATGCTCGATTGAAGATGCCGCACGCGGCGCCGCCGGCCGGTTACCGGCCGGACTTCAAGGCCGTCCACGTCAGCGACCAGCCGGCCGATGAGGCCGAGGATGAGGTCGGCTATTGGCTGCGCACCCGGGTCAGGACGGATGACGGCGGGAAGATCGTCGAAGCGCACTACGCGAAGATCGTCGGGCCGCTGCGTTTCACCCAGGCCACCCTGGGTTTCACGTATTGCTTCAACCCGACCCCGTCGGAGCGCAACCTCGAGTTCGACCCGAAAAGAAACCTTCTGCGCGCGCCGCCGGACGCGTCCGGCGAGCAGCTCGCCTCTTATCAGGTGGGCGACCCTTGAGCCCGGCTGGTCAGGCTCAGAGGATCAGCATCGCGTCGCCGTAACTGAAGAAGCGGTATTCGCGACGGATGGCCTCGGCGTAGATTTCCTTCAGCCAGGCCACGCCCGACGTGTCACCCGGCGTCAGGAAGGCTCCGACGAGGCAGAGCAAGGTGGATTGCGGCAGGTGGAAATTGGTGAGCATCAGTTCGCAGCAGCCGACGGTCTCGCCCGGGCGGATGAAGAGCGAGGCTTCGGCGATCCAGTCGCCGGCCGGCGCGTTCCCGAATCCGCCGCATCGCCGGAACGCATCTTCCGAGGCCCGCACGGAGGTCGTGCCGACCGCGAGCCGCGGCCGGCGGTCGCGCAGCGCGGCCATCGTGGCGGCGGGAATCCGGTAGGCCTCCGCATGCATGCGGTGATCGTCGAGATTCGCGACGGTGACGGGCTGGAAGGTCCCGGGGCCGACGTCGAGCACCAGGTCGAAGGCGTCATGCCCTCGTGCCTTCAGCGTCGCGAGGAGTTCGGGCGTGAAGTGCAGCCCCGCCGTCGGGGCCGCCGCGGCGCGGGCCGCGGAAGGATCGGCGTAAACGGTCTGATAGCGGTCGGCGTCATCCGACGCTTCCGTGTTCCGTTCTTTGCGGGCTTCGACGATGTAAGGCGGCAAGGGCAGTTCGCCCGCGCGAGCGGCCAGTTTCTGGACATCATCGCCTTCCGGCAGGTCGAAGCGCACGCGGTATTCGCCGTTCTGCGTCTCGACGGCGACCGCCCGGATGCCGGCGACGATGAAGCCGGCGGCGTCCGACGCCCGTTTCCCGGGTCGGAGCATGCACCACCACTCGCGCGGATCGGTGGTCGGCCGGAGCAGCAGGCACTCGACTTTGCCGCCGGTCGGGCGGACGCCGTGCAGGCGGGCTTTGAGCACCGTGACGTTGTTCCGGATCAGCACCGTGCCGGGCGGCAGCAGGTCCGGCAGCTCGTGGAACATGCGATGTTCCAACGTGCGCGTCGCCCGACGCACGACGAGCAGGCGCGAGCCATCCCGGCGCGTCGCCGGCGTCGCGGCGATACGTTCCGGGGGCAGTTCGAAGTCCAGCTCCCGCAGTTCCATGGCTCAGGCGCCGGTCTTCGGCGGCGTCAGCAGGAGCTGTCCGTCGATGGCGCGCAGCTGGACGAATTCCTGGCCGGGCGTCGCCTTGCGGAGCTCTTCCTCCACCGCGGAGAGCTTGGCGTCCATGTCGTCGATCCGCGCGACGAAGACCGCTTCCGGGGTCGAGGGGATCGCGCAGGCTCCGTATTCGCGCATCGTATGGTGGCTGAGCAGGATGTGTTCGAGCCGTTCCAGCAGGGAGGCCTCGAGCGCGTTACGCAGGCCATGCTCGCGCACGATGAAGGTCCCGAGGACGAGGTGTCCGTGCAGGTTGCCGGCGCGGGTGAAGCCGGCCTTGGCCATGCCGGGTTCCAGCCGGGTGTATTCCTGGATCTTGCCGAGGTCGTGCAGGACGGTGCCGGCGACGGCGAGCGAATGGTCGACCTTCGGATAGAGCGGCAGGAGGGCTTCGGCGCACTTGGCCATGCGGAGCGTGTGTTCCAGCAGGCCATGGCGGTAGGCATGGTGCATGCCCGTCGCGGCGACCGCCTCATAGAACCGGTCGCCGTGCTCCGTCAGGACGGAGAGCACCGTCGCGCGCAGGCCCGCGTGCGGGATGCGTCCGACGATCGCCAGCAGCTCGGCCTTCATCTTGACGGGGTCCTGCGTCGAGACCGGGGTCAGGCGGCCCATGATCGCAGGATCGGATTTCTCCGCTTCGGTCAGCGCGGCGATCTGGTCGACCTTCAGGTCGGGGCGGCCGTTGAAGTCGCCGACGACCCCGCCGACGCGCACGGCGGCTCCGGCCTTGAGTCCGGCCAGCAGGGGCTTCACCGGCGATTCGCCGAAGACGCGGATCTTGATGTCATCGGTGGCGTCCGCGATGACGGCTTCGAGGTAGGCCGCGCCTGTCTTGGCGGTACGGGTTGAGATCTCCCCGAGGGCGCAGATCGCCTGGAAGCGGGATCCGACGGGGGAGTTCTTGCTTTCGCGGAGGGTGAGGAGCGGCTCGGACATGGCGCCCATCGTGCCATCCGGCTTTGCGGGAACAATCACAGATTTGCCGACGCCCGTCCCGGCGCGCACGCCGGGCGGGTCTGGTCCGCCCGGATTATTTCCGGAGCGTCCACTTCATCCCGCCGAGCACGTGCTGCACGAATTCGGCTTCGGAGAAGGATTCCTTGGTGTGGCCGAGCGCGGTGTAGAACATGCGCCCCTGGCCGACGTCCTTGCACCAGGACATCGGGTGATGGTCGCCCATCTTGCCGCCGGTGTAGCTCTTTTCGTCGATTTCGAGGAGCACCTGGTTGTCCGTCGCGAG
>JBDKKH010000079.1:0-7568 GCA_039796215.1 Verrucomicrobiota bacterium | reverse complement strand
CGGATGATCGGGGCGTCGTCCTCCTTGACGTCGCCGCCGGCCGGCAGTTCGACGGCGAGGGCATCCTCGACGCCCTTGCCGAGCAGTTCGGAATAAGCGGCTCCGCCGCCGATCTGCCCGCCGTTATAGCAACGGGAAATGGCGTCCTTGAGGACGTCCGGCGGGGCGAGACGGGGATTGATGGCGACCTTGAGGACGCGGGATATCGAATCGAGCGTCTCGGTGTCGAGGGGGTCGGAGATGGCGAGCAGAAGCTCGGCGCCATCCATCTGCAGAGGCAGGATGTTACGGGCTTCGGCCTCGTCGCGACTGATGAGCTTGAGGATGTCGTCCGCCGGCGAGACCTGGGAGACGTCCACGACCTCCATGTCGAACTCCCGCCCCAGGGCGGCGGTGATGGCGACCCAGGTGACCTTGCCGGCCTCGACCAGCTTGGCCAGCGCGAGGGTGTCGGCGTTCTGCCCCTCGGGCACGGCACCGATGGAGCTGCGGGCGGCGGCGACGTCCGCCGGGGTCACGATTTCCTTATCCTGGATGAATTGGATGACGTAGTCGTCGGAGGTCGTCACAGGCTGAAGTCCGGGGCGGAAGATAGGGGGTAAGAAGGGCGCTCCTCAGAGTGGGGAACGAAGGGGACCTGACCCTAAATCCATGCCCCCTGCCCGCAACCGCAAATAATACCAAAGGCTTCGCCGCGAGGCTCAGCGAAGAGCACTGACGAAAGCCGCCACCTGCGCACGCAGGAAGGCCTGGTCTCCATCGTTCCAAAACACCACATCGGAACGCTTAACCTTATCCCCGATAAGTATTTGCGAATTGATACGCAGTTCGATCTGCTCTGCCGTCAGCCCTTTCGCAAGCAGTCGGCGACGACGCACCTCCTCGGAGCAGGCGACGCAGATGACGCAGGCGAAATCGGCTGCGAGATCCTTTTCAAAAAGCAGCGGAAGTTCGACCACGTGATGCCGGGTGGAATCCGCGACGGCGAGGCGTCTGAGCCGGGCGACTTCCGGATGCGTGAGGGCCTCTAGGAAGGCCATTTCCGCAGGTTCGCTGAAAACCTTGGCCGCGATCCAGCGGCGGTCTGGCAAGCCGTCGGCACCCAAGGCGACGGCACCCCACCGATCGACCAGCGCCTTGATCGAAGCGGGCGCTGCCAAGACCTGCCGGGCGAGCTCATCGCTGTCGACGACATGAAAGCCTGACTCCGCGAAAGCCGCGGCGGCGGTCGACTTGCCGCACCCGATGCCGCCCGTGAGTCCGATGACCATGACCCACCCTACCCCGCCCGGGCTTGGAGGGCAAACCTCAAGCGGGGGTCGGAGAGGACTGCAGTCCGGGCCCCGCTTCGGCGGTCGGCTCGGCGGACGGGGCGGACGCAGGCGAGGCGACCGGGGCGACCTCCCCGGGCAGAGGCGACTGGATGGCGCCCGTCTTGAGGATTTCCATGACATGGACGCCGTCGAGGGTCTCGTGCAGCAGGAGCGCTTCGGCGATCTTGCGATGCGCGTCGGCATGCTCGGCGATCAGTTTCTCGGCGCGGGCGTACTGCTCCTGCACGATCGTCGAGATGGCCTCGTCGATACGCCGGGCGGTCGCGTCGCTGTGATTCTGGGTGCGCGAGATCTCGCGTCCGAGGAAGACCGTGTCGGAATTCTCCCCGAAGGCGATGGGGCCGAGGTCGCTCATGCCCCAGTCGCAGACCATCTGGCGGGCGAAACGGGTGGCCTGCTTGATGTCGCTCGACGCGCCGTTGGAGATCTCGCCCGAGATGACCTTCTCGCCGACGCGGCCCGCCATCGCCATGCAGATGTAGTCGAGGAGACGCTGGCGGGAGTAGCCCAGGATCTCCTTGGTGGGCATGAGCATCGCCATGCCCAGGGCCCGTCCGCGCGGGACGATGGTGACCTTGTGGAGCGGCAGCGCGCCGTCGTCGATGAGCGCCTGCACGATGGCGTGGCCGGCCTCGTGGTAGGCGGTGTTGCGGAGGTCGGCGGGGTCCATGACCCTCTTCCGTTCACGTCCGTAGGCGATCTTGTCGCGGGCTTCTTCCACGTCGACCATCTCCACCTTGTCGCGACCGCGACGTCCGGCATGCAGGGCGCCTTCGTTGAGGAGGTTGGCGAGGTCGGCGCCGGACATGCCCGTCGTGATGCGGGCGATGCGCTGGAGGTCCACCGAAGGGGCGAGCTGGAAGCGCTTGGCGTGCACGGCGAGGACGGCCTCGCGGCCGCGCAGGTCGGGCAGGTCGACGAAGACCTGGCGGTCGAAACGGCCGGGGCGGAGCAGGGCCGCGTCCAGGACGTCGGAACGGTTGGTGGCGGCGATGACGATCACGCCTGCCTGGCCGTCGAAGCCGTCCATCTCGACGAGCAGGGAATTCAACGTCTGCTCGCGCTCGTCGTTGCCGCCACCGACGCCGGCGCCGCGCTGACGGCCGACGGCGTCGATCTCATCGATGAAGATGATGCAAGGGGCGAGCTTGCGGGCCTGCTCGAAAGTGTCGCGGACGCGGGCGGCGCCGACGCCGACGAACATCTCGACGAAATCGGAGCCGCTGATGCTGAGGAAAGGGACGCCCGCCTCGCCGGCCACGGCCCGGGCGAGGAGCGTCTTGCCGGTGCCGGGAGGCCCGACCATCAGCACGCCCTTGGGGATGCTGGCGCCGATCTTGGTGAAGCGCTTGGGGTCTTTCAGGAACTCGACGATCTCCTTCACCTCTTCCTTCGCCTCGTCGCAGCCCGCGACGTCCTTGAAGGTCGTCGTCTCCTTGTCGGTGGAATTCAGGCGGGCCCGGGACTTGGCGAACTGCATCGCGCCACGGTTGGCGTTCTTCAGGAAGCGATACATCATGAACAACACCACGCCCGAGACGAGCAAGGTGGGCAGCACGTTGTAGAGGAACATCGTCCAGCCGGTCTGGGCGGGGATCTCTTTGAAGGCGTCGCGGGCGACCGAGGCGCGGAGGGCCTCGAACTCCTTCTCGGTCAGGCGGCCATCGGCGATGAAACGGGCCTTTTCGCCGGCTTCGGCCCCGGCGACCTCGAGCTCGCCGGAAACGCGCACCCAGCTCTCCGAGCCGGAGGTCGGGTTGGGCTGGAGGGTGAGGTTCTTGATCTTCTTCTCCTGGGCGTAGGCGAGCACCTGGGAGACGTTCAGCGTCTGGACGGCGTTGCGAGAATCCGCGCCAGGGATGTTGAACAGCGCGATGATGGCGACCATGAGCAGCAGCCAGACGAAGACCGGCTTGGCGTTCAGGCGCGGTCCGTTTTTATTATCGTTCGGCTGGTCGTTTTGACTCATGGGCGGTGTTTCAATCTAAGCAGGGGCCAAGCCAAGTCAAACGGAGAGCCCCCCGTACGGGGCCGGTCAACCTCATCGCTTCCGCCGGAGGCAGACCCGGCACCCAGAGGATGTCCTGTCCGCCAAGGACGACGGGCAAGGCCTGCCTTGTTTCAACGGGGATTTTTCGATTGATGAGGAGATCGGAAAGCTTGGCGGAGCCAGGCGCTCCCAAGGGCTGGAACCGGTCTCCTTCGATCCGTCCGCGCCAGGCCAGCGGCCCGGACGGGACAAGCAGATAGGCCGAGTGCGCGGGCGAAATGTCCCCGCGGGACAAGATTGCCCAGAGCGCCGCGTCGACATCGACATATTCGGCGAGCAACCCGCACTCCTCATCGGGCACGCCGGGCGACAGCGGACGCACGTGCGGACCGAAAGAAGGAGCCGCCTCGCCGGGCAGGGTCAGCGCTCCGTCCTTCACGCGGACGACCCTGCCGCGCACGACTGACTGCGCGTCGACGCCGGCCCGGATCGCCGCCATCAGCGGATGCAGGGATTCGGCGCGGGGCTCGCCGACGCCGTGATGATAAAGGAAACCGCGGAGGCACTCCTGGATCAAAGCCTCGGGCTTCGCCCTGAGCGGACCTACCGGCAACCGCCCGGCGGCGTCGACGACGCAGCCGAGCTCCGCCGCCCACGCGGCCAAGGCGGACTGGGCGTCGCCGAGGATCCGGGCGGAACGCGCGAATCCTTCGGCGTAACCGGGGCCCAAGGCGGCCTCGCCACCTTGGGCGAGCCACGCTCGGACGCGATTGCGCGCGGCGACCGGCAAGGCGTTCGTCGCGTCTTCCCGCCAAGGAATGCCGGCGGCGCGCAAGGCGGCGAGAAGTCCGGGCTTGGTGATGCCGGCCGCGATCAGCGGGCGCCAGCGACGATGCCCGTCGCGGAAGGCCTGCGTCGCGCGCGGGGCGGCCAGACCGGCCAGACCGGCGCCGCGGGCGAGCCGGAGCAGGACGTTCTCGGCGACATCGTCGAGGTGATGCGCGGTGCACAACCATTCGTGACCGAGGGCCGCGCGCTGCGCGGCGAAGAAAGCATCGCGCACGGCGCGCAGCTCCGCCTCCGTCGCGGCGCCCTCCCCTGCCCGCGCCGCGGCCACGCAGGGCACGCCCAGGGCGGCGCAGAACGCGGCGACGAAACGCGCGTCCTCCGCGGAAGCCGCGCCGCGCACGCGATGGTCGAAATGCAGGACGCGCAGACGCGGACGGAGGGATTCATCGGCCCAGAGGGCGCAGAGCAGGTAGATGGAATCCGCGCCGCCGGAGACCGCGACGGCGATCGGGCCGGCCGAAGCCGGCGCGGACGGGAGGCGCGGCAGCCGCAAGGCGGCCGCGCGCAGGTCCTCGGGGCTGGGCAGGCTCATCGGCACGCGGTCAGACTAGCGGCTGTCGCCTCCCTGCCAACCCAAAGCCTTCCTCAGAAGGAAAGCGTCTCCTTGCCGTACCAGCGGCGGAGCGCTTCGGGCACGCGCACGGTGCCGTCGGCCTGGAGGTTGTTCTCCAGGATGGCGGCGAGCACGCGCGGCAGGCCGAGACCGGAACCGTTGAGCGTGTGCACGAACTCGGGCTTCCCGTCCTTGGGGCGGAAACGTATGCCGGCGCGACGGGCCTGGAAGTCCGTGAAGTTGGAGCAGCTCGAGACCTCGAGCCAGCGCTTCTGGCCGCCGGCCCAGACTTCGAGGTCGTACTGCTTGCTATGCGAGAAGCCGATGTCACCCGCGCAGATCAGCAGCACGCGATAAGGCAGCTCGAGCTTCTGCAGCAGGCGCTCGGCGTCGCCGCGCAGGAGTTCGAGCTCCTCGAAGGACTTGTCCGGATGCGTCCACTTCACGAGCTCGACCTTGTCGAACTGGTGCAGGCGGTTGAGGCCGCGCACATGCGCGCCCCAGCTGCCGGCCTCGCGGCGGAAGCACGGCGTGTAGCCGGCCCGCTTCACCGGCAGCGAAGCCTCGTCGAGGATCTCGTCGCGGAAGAAATTCGTGACCGGCACCTCGGCCGTCGGGATCAGGTAGAAATCATCGGTCTGCGCGTGGTACATCTGGCCCTCCTTGTCGGGCAGCTGGCCGGTGGCGGTGGCGGAGGCGGCGTTGACGAGCAGCGGGGCGTGGACCTCGGTGTAGCCGTTGGCGCCGGCTTCCTCGAGGAAGTACTGGATGAGCGCGCGGACGAGCCGGGCCATGTCGCCCACGTAGAACGGGAAGCCGGCCCCGGCGACCTTCACCCCGCGTTCGAAGTCGATGGCCTTGTTGAACCAAGCGATGTCCCAGTGCGGCTTGGCCGCGGCGGAGACGAGCTTGGACTGGTCGCCCCACTCCAGGACGACCTGGTTGTCGGCCTCGGTGCGACCGGCGGGCACGGAGGGGTGCGGGATGTTCGGGACGGACAGCGCGGCGGCCTTCATCTGCTCCTCGGCCTCGGCGACCTTCTTCTCGAGTTCCTTCACCTTGGCGGAGGCGGCCTTCATCTCGGCGACCTTGGCCTGGAACTCCGGCGAACCCTTGGGCATCGCGGCCATCTCCTTGTTCGCGGCGTTCTGGGCGGAACGGGCGACCTCGAATTCGGCCACCGCATGACGACGGGCCTCGTCGGCGACGAGCACCGCGTCGAGGTCGACTTGGAATTTCTTCCGAGCGACGCCCTGGCGGACGAGGTCGATGTTTTCGCGAAGGAACTTGGGGTCCAGCATACGCTGACTTTGCCCAAAGTCCCCGCCCGAGGGCAACGGGGAATTATCGCCCGCGCCGGATTCGGCCCGCCAGGAAGCGGCTCACCCAGAGCATCGTCTCCCGTTCGGCGCCGATCCCGACCAGGAGGGGCTTGCCGCCCTCGACCGCGACTTCGACCTGGAAGGAGGTGGAGTAACCATTGCGACCGCGGCGACTTACTTCCGTCAGGCGGCAACCGCGCACATCACGCCAATCGGCCGACTTCGTCCGATAGACTCCCAAGGCGCCGGTCCGCAGCCGCAGCCGACCGCCGGCAAGTTCGACGATCGAACGCCCCGCCACGGCCATGACGGTCAGCCCGATCAGGAAGACCGACCCGATGAGGAAAGGCAGGCCGAAGAGGGACATCGTCAGGCTGAAGTAGCCCTTGGCGAATTGCGTGCCATAGATACCGCCCAGCGACCCTCCCGACCAGACCAAGGTGAACGGGACGAGGAAGACGGCGGCCCAGCTACGCGTCGAAATCGACAGATGGAACCCGTCCATCGTCTCGACGAGGCTCACGCCCTTGGGCGGCGCGAGCTCAGGCACGCTCGTCCTGCGTTCGTAAGGAACGGCCGCCTGGCTGGCCGCCAACGGGAAAGGCTTCTCGCAGAAGCGGCAGACGGCCAGACCCTGCGCCGGCGCGAGATCCTCCGTCGCGATCGGCAATCCGCAGTCTGGGCAATGGAACTCCACCCCGGCTTGATAGCCGCACCGCTCCACGATTACAGCCTGAAAACAAAAAGCCCCGCGGCAAGGACCGCAGGGCTTGTCGGGGAAGACGACTCAGCTCAGACGCGGCTGGCCTCGGCGGCGAAGACCTCGTCCGCGCGGAAGAAGCGGCGGACTTCGGCTTCGGCGGCGGCGGGGCTGTCCGAGGCGTGGCAGACGTTACGCATCATCTCGGTGCCGAAATCGCCGCGGATGGTACCCTTGGGGGCGATCTTGGAGTTGGTCGGGCCGAGGAGCTCGCGGACCCGGGCGATCACGTTCTCACCCGAGAGCACGGCGATGATGACCGGGCGAGAGGACATGAAGGCCTCGATTTCCGGGTAGAAAGGCTTGTCGGCCACGTGGGCATAATGCTCGCGCAATTGGGCCGAGGTCAGACGGGCCATCTTGCAGGCCAGGAGGTCGAAGCCGGCGGCGTCGAAGCGGGCGAGGACCGTACCGCCGAGTCGTTGCTCCATGCAGTCGGGTTTCAAGATGATAAGGGTCTTTTCCATAAGGGTGGGCTTCGGACTGAAGCGTTGTTCAAAATGCGTTTTTCAGGCCCTTAGCACAAGCCTGAATGACGGAAATACGCCCAAAATCCGTCCTTAACCCCGATAGAGAAGGCAAACAGCCTGAACGGCGAGCGCCTTCCCCTGCCCGATCGAGTCCATCCCCTCGTTGGTCGTGGCCTTGATGCCCACCTGGCCGGGAGAAATACCCGCGATTTCCCCGACCTTGCGCTTCATGGCTTCGACGTAAGCCATGACCTTGGGCTTTTCCCCGATGATGACGATATCCAGGTTGC
>JBDKKH010000078.1:0-3530 GCA_039796215.1 Verrucomicrobiota bacterium | reverse complement strand
GACAGGAGCGGCGGCGGAAACGCCCCACTTGGTCTCGAGGTCCTTCACGAGGTTAGCGATGTCCAGGACGGACTGGGCGCTGAGCCACTCGATGACTTGGTCTTTGGTGATGTTGCTCATGTTACTTGGTTCCTTGAATGGTTAGCGTCTTCTGAGGGACATTTGAGGGCGCGAGGCCCCTAACCGGGGTTCTTTGGATGTGTGTTGGTTTGGGTTTGGATTTCCCCCCGCTCGGACGCCGCCACATGGAGGCGCCTCCGCGGGGAAAGGGGCTTAGGCAGGCGTCTCGTCCTTCTGGCGCTTCGCGTCCAGGAGGCGGACGAACTGCGACGAAGGCGTGGACAGCAGCGAGAGCAGCTGGGCGCGGATGCCGTCGAGGGACGGCAGCTTGGACAGGGCTTCGACTTCGGACTTGGTGAGGATCTTGGCGTCAAGGACGCCGCCCTTCACTTCGAGCTTGGAGAAGTCCTTGAAGAAGGTGACGAGGACCTTGGCGACGCCCGTCGGGTTCTTGCCGCCGGTCACGAGGGCGGTGTGGCCGCTGAGGTGGGCGGAGATGTCGGGGAGCTTGGCCTGCTTCGCGGCGATGTTGAGGATGCTGTTCTTGACGACGTGGTACTCGGCGCCGTGGACGCGGAGCTGGTCGCGGACGGCGGTGGCGTTCTCGACGGTGACGCCGGTGAAGTTGGCGAGCAGCAGGTAGTTGGAGCTGGCCAGCTGGGCGGCGACTTCGTCGACGAGGAATTGTTTTTCAGCGCGCATGTTCGTGGAGTCTCTTGAGCGGGGGTTAGGCGGTCGCGATGGCGGCCGAGTAAGGCTTGAGGTCGATGGCGACGCCGGGGCTCATGCTGGCGCTCAGCGTGATGGACTTGATGAAACGACCACCGGCGAAACCGGCGGGCTGGGCCTTGACGAGAGCCGCGAGGGCGGCCTGGGCGTTCTCCGTGAGCTGGAGCGCGGAGAAGGACTTCTTGCCGACGACGATCACGATGTTTCCGGTCTTATCCATCTTGAACTCAACACGGCCGGCCTTCACTTCCTTGATGGTCTTGGCGAGATCGTCGGAGACCGTGCCCGACTTCGGGTTCGGCATGAGCCCCTTCGGACCGAGGACGCGGGCGACCTGACGGACGTCCTTCATCGCGGAGACGGTGGAGATGGCGACGTCGAAGTCGAGGAAGCCTCCGTTGACCTTGGCGATCAGGTCGGCGAGACCGGCGTAATCGGCGCCGGCGGCGAGGGCTTCGGCGGCGTTCTCGGTGAAGGCGAGGACCTTGATCTTCTTGCCGGAACCGTTCGGGAGCGAGACGGTGCCGCGGACCATCTGGTCCGACTGCTTGGGGTCGACGCCGAGGAAGGCGGAGATCTCGACGGTCTCGTCGAACTTGGCGCCGGGCATCTTCTTGATGATCTCGGCGGCCTGGCTGACGTCATACTTGGCCTTCAGGTCGGCGACCTGGAGGGCGGCGCGGTAGCGCTTGCTGGTTTTTTTGCTCATAGCGACTTTTGGTCTCCTGCGGGATGCAGTGGTGTGTTTGGGTTAGGGTTGGGTGAAACTTAGCCGACGACCTCGATGCCCATCGAGCGGGCGGTGCCGGCGATCATGCGGGCGGCGTTGTCGGGATTGACGGCGTTGAGGTCCTTCTTCTTCAGCTCGACGATCTCGAGGAGCTGTTTCTTGGTGACCTTGCCGACCTTGTCGCGATTCGGGACCTTGGAGCCCGACTCGATCTTGGCGGCCTTCTTCAGAAGGACCGAAGCGGGCGGGGACTTCAGGATGAAGGTGAAGGACTTGTCCTGGTAGACGGAGATGATGACCGGAAGGATCAGGCCGGCCTGGTCCTTGGTCTTGGCGTTGAATTCTTTGCAGAACGCCATGATGTTGACGCCCTTGGCGCCGAGCGCAGGGCCGACGGGAGGAGCAGGGTTAGCGGCGCCCGCGGGGAGCTGGAGCCTGATTTCGCCGACGACTTTCTTAGCCATGGTGGGTGTTTAGATGGTTGGGTTGGAAAAAGGATTACTCGCGGTCGTCGCGTTCGACCTGCCAGAACTCGAGCTCGACCGGAGTCGAACGGCCGAAGATGTCGACGGAGACCTCGAGCTTGCCCCGGTCGGCGTCGATCTTGTCGATATTGCCGGCGAGGTTGGCGAAGGGTCCGTCCGTGATCTTGACGCGCTCGCCGATGTTGAAATTGACCTTGGGGACGACCTTGTCGGCCGCGTCGGCGACCTGCTGGAGGATGGTGTTGATCTCTTCCGTCTTGAGGGCGACGGGATTCTGGCCGCCGATGAGACCGATCACTCCGTCGGTCCGGCGGAGGAAGCTCCAGGGAGCTTCGAGCAGCATGCCTTCGTCGTCGAACAGACGGGCGCGCACGAAGAGGTAGGAAGGGTAGAGCTTCATCTCGCTCTCGCGCTTCTTGCCGTTGCGGAAATCCTTGACGGTCTTGACCGGCATGAGGATCTCGGCGACGAAGTCACCCATCTCCTCGTCCTTGATGGCCTTGTCGAGCAGGCGCTTCACCTTGCTCTCGTTGTTGGAGAGGGTCTGGAGGGTGTACCAGCGGTAATCGGAAGGGGAAGACATCGGGGGCGGTTCAGCGAACGAGCTTGGTCGCGTACTGGACGAAGTTGGAGAGGGAGAAATCGCAGAGGAAGACGACGCCACCCAGGAGGGCGACGGCGGCGATCACGACCAGCGTGGAATCGGTCAGCTCCTTGGCGGTAGGCCACGTCGCCTTGACGAAGACCTCGTTGATGGTCTCGTTCCAGAATGCGCGGAGTTTTCCGAGGAGGCTGAACATGATGCTGATGTGGTGGTTTTGAGAGTGGCAGGACGGGAGGGAGTCGAACCCACAACCAACGGTTTTGGAGACCGCTACTCTGCCAATTGAGCTACCGTCCTGTACTGGTGGTTAAAGAGACGAATGCCGGGGCCCTTTTCAGGGGGCCTCGGCACCGTAGGGGGTGGTTTTGGTCAGGAAATCACTTGGTGATTTCGAGGATCTGGCCGGCACCGATGGTCTTGCCGCCTTCGCGGAGAGCGAAGCGCTGTCCCTTTTCCATCGCGACGGGCTTCTGCAGCTCGATCGTGATGGTGACGTTGTCGCCAGGCATCACCATTTCAACGCCTTCCGGGAGGATGACGGTGCCGGTGGCGTCGCAGGTACCGAAGAAGAACTGCGGGCGGTAGTTGTTGGCGAAGGACGTGTGACGGCCGCCTTCATCCTGCTTGAGGACGTAGATCTGGGCCTTGGCGACGGTGTGAGGCTTGATGGAGCCGGGCTTAGCGAGCACCTGGCCGCGTTCGATCTGGCTCTTTTCGATGCCGCGGACGAGGAGACCGACGTTGTCGCCGGCCTGGCCCTGGTCGAGTTCCTTGCGGAACATCTCGACGCCGGTGACGGTCGTCTTGAGGGTGTCGCGGAGACCGACGATTTCGATTTCTTCGCCGACCTTGATGACGCCGCGCTCGATACGACCGGTGGCGACGGTGCCACGACCGGTGATGGAGAAGACGTCTTCGACGG
>JBDKKH010000077.1:0-4533 GCA_039796215.1 Verrucomicrobiota bacterium | reverse complement strand
CCGAACTTCAGCGTGGACCCGTGGTGGCAGCACTGCAGGCGCTGCTCCTCGTATTTCAGGATGAGCTTCTCGCTGCCGGCGACGAGCTGGTCGTCTTTGATCTGGAAGCGTGAGAGGTGCTGCCCGGCGAAGTCCGCGGGGGAATAGATGAGGTAGATCCAGCCGTTCTGGGCGAATTTCGGGTCGAGCGCGAAGGCGAGGAAGCCGTTCTCCTGGGTCTTGAAGACCTTCATCTCGGCGACCTGCTTCGCCCGCTTGGTCTTCGGGTCGTAGACCTTGAGGGCGCCGCCGTATTCGTTGAACCATAGCCGGCCGTCGGCCGCGAACTCGAGGTGCATCGGCTGCGGAAGTCCGGTCAGCAGCGTCTCGGTCTGGAAGCGGATATCCTCCGGGAGGCCTTCGGCGGCGCGGGCGCCCGGCATGGCGGCGAGCAGGGCTGCGCCAAGGAGGCTGAGGATACGGACGGGGTGGGAATCCATGGATGGGTGACCTTGGGGAAGGGGTCAGGTTCCCTCAGGGTCGGAAAAAGGGGTCCGAGGGCAAGAGGGCAGAGAACAAGTAGGGGCAGGGGTGGGGGCAGGGGTGGGGGTAGGTGATGCCGGAAAATGAAACGTCCGCCGGAGGGCGGACGTCGCGGGGAGGTTGGCGTCTCAGCTCAGATGAGCCCCAGCTGCATCTTGCCGTCTTCGGAGATCATGGTCTGGGTCCACGGCGGGTCCCAGACGATGTCGACGCGGGCCTGGTTGATGCCCGGCACGGCGAGGACGCGGTTGCGCGCGTCTTCGGCGATGACGGGTCCCATGCCGCAGCCCGGCGCGGTGAGCGTCATCGCGACGACGACGCTGTGACGGTCGGGGGAGTCCTCCAGCGGCTCGACCTTCAGCGAGTAGACGAGGCCCAGGTCGACGATGTTCACCGGGATCTCCGGATCGAAGACCTTCTTCAGGCTTTCCCATACGGCTTCGTCGGAAGGCTTGCCGGTGTGGCCGGGGTGTTCCGCCGTGCCGACGGAGCCGTAGGCGTCCGTCTTGCCTTCGTTCTCGGTCGCGTCGGACGGAGGCTGTTCGCCGAGGGCGTCGGCGTCCAGGCCCTTGATGCGGAACATGCCGGTGTCGCAGACCACGGTGAAGTTGCCGCCGAGCCGGTGCGTGATGGTGACCTTGGTGCCGGCGGGCAGGACCGCGGGCTCTCCCGCGGGGATCACGGTCGCCTGCACGTCGCGCGCAAGGACGCGGTCGTGCGGGCTGGGCGTGTGGCGCTGGCCGGTGGTGTCGTCGCTCATGTTCAGGCTTGGTGGAATTTGAGGCGGAGCATCTCGCGGACCGCGGCGGCGGCTTCTTCGTGTCCGACCTTGGCGAGGACTTCCTCGAGGAAGCCCTGCGCGAGCAGTTCCTGGGCGACGGCCAGCGGGATGCCGCGGGCGCGCAGGTAGAAGAGCTCGGCGGGGTCGATCTGGCCGGTCGTCGCGCCGTGCGAGCACTTCACGTCGTTGGCTTCGATCTCGAGGCCCGGCAGGGAATCCGCTTCCGCGTCCGGCGAGAGCAGCAGGTTGCGGTTGGTCTGATAGGCGTCGGTGCGCTGGGCGTCCGGGGCGACCTTGATCAGGCCCGAGAAGATCGTGCGCGCCTTGCCGAGCAGGGCGTTCTTGAAGAGGAGGTCGGACTTCGCGTGGCCGGCGGCGTGGACCTGCAGGGTGCGCTGGTCGAACTCCTGTTCGCCCGAGGCGACGGAGATGCCGGACAGGCTGACGTCGGCGCCGGGCCCGTCGATGCGCACGGTGTTCTCCAGGCGCGCGCGCCTGGAACCGACCGCGGCGTTGATCGAACTGATGCGCGCGTCGCGTCCGCCGCAGGTGTTGTCGACCTGGAACGACTGCGTCGCGGAACCCCACGCCTGCACGGCGAGGCGGCGGACCTGCGAGCCCGTGCCGGCATGGATGTCGGCGGCGGAGATCGCGAGGGCGCGCTGGTCGGCCCGGGCGGACAGGTGGAAATCGTGGATGTCGGCCACGGCGCGCTCGCCGGCGATGATGAGCGCGTGCGGGAAGACGGCGACGCCTTCGGCGAGGGTCCATGTGACCGAGACGAAAGGACGCTTCACTTCGACGCCCTTGGGGACGTGGAGGACGTAGCCCGCGCGGAGCCACGCGCGGTGGAGCGCGGCGAACTTGTCGCCGCCGAGGAGCACGGGGTGCTTCAGGAGGTGTTCCTGGAGGAGGGCCGGCCGGGCGAGCACGGCGTCCTCGAGGGACTCGAAGACCACGCCTTGGGCGACGAGCTCGGCGGAGAGCGTCGGCTTGAGCACGCAATGGCCGTCGACGTGGACGATGAGGCCGGCGGCGTCCGAGATCAGGCGCGAGCGCGCGATGAGGTCGGCGGCCTGGGCGGGCGTCGGGGCGGGGCCGGGAGCGAAGCCGTCGAGCGAGAGGGTGCGCGCGTCGGAGAAGCGCCACTTCTCGTCGTCGCGCGTGGGCATCGGCAGCGACTGGAAGGAGTGCCAGCCCTGCTGGCGGAGGACGGCGAACCAGTCCTGCGCGCGGAAGCGGGCGGTCTCGGCGGACTGCAGGGCGACGTCGAGGACGCCGGCGGGGGCGGAGGCGACGGCGCTCATCCGACGGACCCTTCCATCTGCAGTTCGATGAGGCGCTTCAGCTCGACGGAGTATTCCATCGGGAATTCCTTCACCAGGTCGTTGACGAAGCCGTTCACGGCGAGGGACATCGCCTCGCCTTCGGAGAGGCCGCGCTGCATCATGTAGAAGATCTGCTCGGCGGAGACCTTCGAGACGCTGGCTTCGTGCTGGACCGAGTTCTTGCGGCCGCGGACGGAGATCGCCGGGTAGGTGTCGGTGCGGCTGTGCTCGTTGATGAGCAGGGCGTCGCACTCCGTGTTGTTGCGGCAGTTCGAGAGGGTCTTCGGGATGTGGACGAGGCCGCGGTAGGTCGAGCGGCCCTCGCCGACGGAGATGGACTTCGCGATGATGTTCGAGGTGGTGTCGTCGGCCGCGTGGATCATCTTCGCGCCGGTGTCCTGGTGCTGGCCGTCGTTGGCCAGGGCGATGGAGAGGACCTCGCCGCGGGCGCGCTTGCCGCGCAGGACCACGCCCGGGTACTTCATCGTGAGGCGGGAGCCGATGTTGCAGTCGATCCAGCGCACCTCGGCGTCCTCCTCGGCCACGCCGCGCTTCGTCACGAGGTTGAAGACGTTGGCGGACCAGTTCTGGACGGTGATGTACTGGATCTTCGCGCCCTTGAGGGCGACGAGCTCGACGACGGCGGAGTGCAGGGTGGCCGTCTCGAACTTGGGGGCGGTGCAGCCCTCCATGTAGGTGACTTCCGAGCCTTCGTCGGCGATGATCAGCGTGCGCTCGAACTGGCCGAAGTTCTCGGCGTTGATGCGGAAGTAGGCCTGGAGGGGCTGGGCCACCTTCACGCCCTTGGGGATGTAGATGAACGAACCGCCGGAGAAGACCGCGGAGTTGAGGGCGGCGAACTTGTTGTCGCCGGCGGGGATGACCTTGCCGAACCACTTGCGGAAGATCTCCGGGTGGTCGCGCAGGCCTTCGGTCGGGCCGCAGAAGATGACGCCGAGCTTCTCGAGCTCTTCCTTCATGCGGGAATAGACCGCTTCGGAGTCGAACTGGGCCTCGACGCCGGCGAGGAACTTGCGTTCCGACTCCGGGATGCCGAGGCGTTCGAAGGTCTCCTTCACGTCGTCGGGGACTTCTTCCCACGTGCGGACGGGCTTCTGGCCCTTGGAGAGGTAGTAGCGGATGTCGTCGAACTTGATGTTCTCGAGGTCGGCCGTGGCCCAATGCGTGGGCATCGGCAGGTCCTGGAAGATCTTCAGGGACTTCTGGCGGAACTCGCGGATCCATTCCTCCTCGCCCTTGACCTTGGCGATGTAGTCGATGGTCGCGGGCGTGAGGCCGATGCCCGCGTCGAACGCGTAGTTCTCCTCGTACTTGAAGTCGCCCTTGGAGCGATCGATCTCGATCGCTTCGCGCTGGGCCTGGTTGTCGTCGATTTCGGCCATCGGATTAGGCTTTGGCGAGGTCCTGCTTCACCCAGTCGTAGCCTTTCGCCTCGAGTTCGAGGGCGAGCTCCTTGCCGCCGCTGTGGACGATGCGGCCGTCCCACATGATGTGGACGCGGTCGGGCACGATGTACTCCAGGAGACGCTGGTAGTGGGTGATGACGAGGAAGCCGGTGTCGGGTCCGCGCATGGCGTTGACGCCTTCGGAGACGATGCGGAGGGCGTCGATGTCGAGGCCGGAGTCGGTCTCGTCCAGCACGGCGTACTTCGGCTTGAGCATCATCAGCTGGAGGATCTCGCAGCGCTTCTTCTCGCCGCCGGAGAAGCCTTCGTTGACGAAGCGGGAGGTGAACTTCCGGTCCATCTTGAGGGCGTCCATCTTGGCGTAGAGCTCGGCGTAGTAGGCCTTGGCGTCGAAGGGCGCGCCCTTGGCCTGGCGGGCGACGAGCGCGGCGCGGATGAAGTTGGCGATGGTGACGCCGGGGATCTCGCTCGGGTA
>JBDKKH010000076.1:0-2676 GCA_039796215.1 Verrucomicrobiota bacterium | reverse complement strand
CCTAAGCTCGCCGTTCCTTTTGACCTGCCTGAATGCGCCTTGGGGCCGCTCACCGTCGGGGCTTTCAACGCATGCTATTACGGCTTGGCCAGGGACGCCGAACAACTCGTCGACTTCGAGAAGTTCTTCTTTCCGCTCGATACGATCAGGGATTGGAACCGTATCTATGGTCGGCGCGGTTTCGCCCAGTTCCAGGCTTATTTTCCCGACGCCACCGCGGAGGCGGGCCTGCGCGCCTGTCTCGACGCGATCGGCCGTTCGCGCCAGGCCTCATTCCTCGCCGTGCTGAAGCGTTCTGGTCCGGCCAACGATTACCCGCTCTCCTTCCTGGATCTAGGATACACTTTGGCGTTGGACCTGCCCGGACCGGCGAAGACCCTGGCTCCGCTCATGGCCGAGCTCGACGGGATTCTCGCCGCCTACCGGGGCAAGGTCTACTTCGCGAAGGATGCCTTCGTGAGTCCGTCGCTGATTCCCGCCATGTACCCACGCCTTGATGAATTCCGGCGCGTGCAGCGCTCCTTGGATCCTTCGGGCGCGGTCCGCTCCCTCCTTTCGACCCGCCTCAAACTCCATGACTGAACCCCATCCGCCTCTGCACGTCATCGTCGGGGCGACTTCGCCGATCGCCCGCGCCTACGCCGTGGACTGCGCGACCGCCGGGAAACCCCTGCTCCTCGCCGGCCGCAACCTCTCCGAGCTCGAACTGGTCGCCGCCGACCTGAAGATTCGCCATGCCGTGTCGGTCGCAGTCGAGCGCTATGATGCCTCTCTCCCGGGCGAAGGTCGTCGCCTCGCGCTCACCTTCGCCGGCCGTCCCGTCGGTGCGGTCGTGGCGTTCCATGGCGTCATGGGCGACCGCGATGATTTTGCCGCCATGCTGCAGGTGAACTGCGCCTCCATCGCCGAACTCTTCGAGGCGGTGGCCGATCGATCTGTCGAGGCCGGCGGCAAACCCGTCCTTGCGGCCGTCTCCTCGGTCGCGGGCGATCGTGGGCGTCAGTCCAACTACCCGTACGGCGCCTCCAAGGCCGCGCTCGACGCCTATTTGTCTGGGCTGCGTAACCGTCTTCACCCGCATGGCCTGCGCGTCGTGACGATCAAGCCGGGCTTCGTCCGTACGCGGCTGACCGAGGGAAAGGTAAACCCCCGTTCGCCTCTCCTTGCCGAACCGGCGCAGGTCGCCACCGACATCCGCTGCGCTATCGAAGGGTCGGCCGACGTGGTCTACACCCGATGGTTCTGGCGCCCCATCATGGCGATCATCCGCTGCATTCCCGAGTTCGTCTTCAAGCGACTCAAGCTATGAGCCAGGGCGGGCGTTTCTTCCTTTATGTCCTGTTCTGCGCCCTCGCGATCGCGGTGAACCTAGGGCTGCAGTTCGGTGCGGTCCGAGGGCTGGGGCTGGCCTACTGGCCGGCTTTGCTCATCGGGACCGGCGGCGGCCTGGTGTTCAAGTACGTGCTGGATCGGAACTATATCTTCGACGCCCGTGGGGCCGGCGCCGCGAAGGACGCGCGCCGTTTCGTGCTCTATGCGGGGTTCGGCCTTTTCACCACGGCGGTCTTCTGGTCGGCTGAATGGGTCGGCCATAGATTCTTGTCCTGCGAAGAGGGGCGCTATGTCGGCGGAGCATTAGGGCTTTGCTTCGGATATGCGCTGAAGTATTGGATGGATAGCCGATGGGTCTTCCGTCGGTGATTAGGAGATAACATGGCCACGCCTTCGCTCATCCAGCTCGTCGACATCCCGCAGCGCGGCGACGCCCGCGGCGGCCTCTCCGTGGCCGAGCTGGGCGGCGCGCTGCCTTTCCCGGTCCGTCGCGTCTACTGGATCCACGGGACCAACCCGGGAGTAAGCCGTGGCTTCCACGCCCACAAGAAGCTCCGCCAGCTCTGCGTCTGTGTCGCCGGCTCCGTGCGCCTGAGCCTCTTCGACGGCCGGCGCGAGGAGAGCGTGGTCCTGGATTCTTCCGCCAAAGGTCTGCTGATCGGCCCTGGACTCTGGCGTGAGATGCACGATTTCACCCCCGACTGCGTCCTGATGGTCTTCGCTGACGCCGAATACGACGAGGCTGACTACATCCGCGACCGCGAACAATTCATCCGTCATGTTGTCGGCCAATAGCCATCTTGAGGCGATTCGGGTCTTTTTGAAAGAAAGGGAGCGTGATTCGGTACGGCTTCGGTTGGCTTCGGAGCAAGACGCGGCTTTCCTCCTGACTCTCCGCCTCGACCCTTCGCGCAACCAGAACATCTCTGCCACGAATGGCGAAATCGGAGCGCAGATTGCTTGGATGCGCGCCTACGCGCTCCGCGAGGCCGCAGGGCTTGAGGCATATTTCGTGATTGAGGTGGACGGTCAGCCGCAGGGCTCCCTTCGTCTCTACGATTACCGGCCTGCGTCGGACTCATTTTGTTGGGGCAGCTGGATCATCCGTCCCGGAGCACCCGCCGCGACAGCCTATCAGTCGGCGATCCTCGCTTACGACCTAGCCTTTGGCGCCCTCTGTTTCGCGCATTCGCACTTCGATGTCCGCCAAGCGAACCTCAGCGTCTGGAAGTTTCATGAGAAAATGGGCGCGCGGCTTGTGCGGGAAGACAGCCTCGACCGTTTCTATGAGTACGCGTGCGAAGATTATCGCCACGCGCGGGCGCGGCTTCAAAAGTTCACCCA
>JBDKKH010000075.1:0-2657 GCA_039796215.1 Verrucomicrobiota bacterium | reverse complement strand
GCCAGCTAGTCCTGCCTCGTTCTGTTCAACTAAGCCTCTGGGCCCCGGCCAACTGATCAATCGATCAACTCACGCCGTTCATTTCGGGTGACGGGTGACGGCCATCGGGGCCTCAGCCTTTCGGAATCCAGCCGTTCAGCCTTCGGCAGTCAGCTTCGGGTTTCAGCCATCGCTCAAAGTGAGTCGGTCCTGCCCCAATCCCTGTCCCTACTCCTAAATTCACCTTTGCGAGCTACTCCGTCGCCTCTCTGTTCAACTAAGCCTCCGAGCCTCCGGGCCTCTAGCTTGCGTGCTGCCTCCCTTGCCAACGTGTCAACTTGTCAACCGGCCAACTAGTCCTGCCTCGTTCTGATCAACTAAGCCTCTGGGCCTCCGAGCCTCTAGCCCCGCCTCTCATCCATTCAGCCCTCAACGCAGTCCTCAACTCAGTCATCCATTCAGTCCTCCGCTCAGTCCGCCAGCATGCCCCCCATCCGTCACATCGTCTATGAATGCCTGCCCGGCGCTTATGCCGGAGGTGTGCAGAAAATGGTCTTCGAGCTCGCCTCGGCGCAGCGGCATCTGGGCGCGGACGTCGAGGTCTGGACGCCGAATGCGATCCGGGCGGGTTCGACGGAGATTTTCGACGGCTTGCCGATCCGCTATTTTTATCCCGATCCGTTGATGGGCTTGGCCCGCTCCTATCGTCTCCATCACGAACTCTCCACCCTGTCGGTCGATACCGTCCTGCATGCACACAATACCTTCTCCCCGCTGAACGTCCAGGTCGACCAGGTCGCCACGAAACGGGGCATGAAAGTCTTCTACCATCCGCATGGCGCCCTCGATCCGGCGCTCTTTAACGGCTGGAATTTCAAAGCGCTCAAGAAGCGGCTCTACATCCGCAGCTTCACCCGTCCGAAATTGAACCGCGCCACCGGGGTCTTCGCCCTCACTCCACGCGAGCATCAGCAGCTCATTGCCATTGGCGTCACCGCGCCGATTTATGTCGTCCCGAACGGCATCCGCCCATTGGCGGCTCCATCTCACGAGCGCGGTCTCGCCATGCGCGCCCGACTAGGGGTTTCCCCTCAGGCCCGCGTCGTCTTGTTCGTCGGCCGCATCACCCCCAAGAAGCGGATCGAAGACATCATCCGAGCCACGGCCCCATCCGGTGCCACGCTGTTCATCGCGGGTAATCCCGAGCAAGAACCGGCTTATGCCGCCTTCCTTCGGGCTGAAATCGCCGCCACAGGTTGCGCGGACCGGGTCCGCTGGCTGGGCTTCATGAACGAAGCCGCCAAGGCCGAGGCCTATGCGGCCGCCGATCTTTTCGTGCACGCCTCGGAATCGGAAGGCATGGCGCTCGCCATCCTCGAGGCCATGTCGGCCGGCTTGCCCGTCGTCGCCACCGAAGGGTGTTACATGAGCGAGGCCGCGGAGGCTGGCGCTCTCATCGAGTGCCCTGCCGGGCCTACGGCCTTGGCCGCCGCAATGGCTCCGTTGCTTGCTGAGCCTGCCCGCGCCCAAGCGCTCGGCGAGACCGGTCGCGCCTACGTCGGCCGGGTCCATGCCTGGTCGGAGATCGCCCGGGCGACGCTGCGCATCTACGCCGGCCGGGGAGGAATCTATTAACCATGTGCGGCATCGCCGGATATATCGGTCGCTTCGACCCCGCCATCTTGGCCACCATGAACCGTGTCCAGGGCCACCGCGGTCCGGACGGTTCCGGGGAGTGGCATGATGCCGAGGTCGGCCTGGCGCACGTGCGCCTCGCCATCCTCGATCTCTCTCCGGCCGGAGCGCAGCCCATGGCCGACGCCACCGGCCGGGTGATCGTCAGCTTCAACGGCGAAATCTATAACTACCGCGAGCTGCGCGTCGAACTCGAGCGGGCCGGCGTCGTCTTCCGCGGCGACAGCGATACCGAAGTCCTCGCCAACTTGCTCGCCCGCCAAGGCCGGGCCTGTCTCGCCAAACTTAACGGCATCTTCGCCTTCGCCGCCTGGTTCCCTGCCGAGCACCGGCTTCTCCTGGCGCGTGACGCCGCCGGCGTGAAGCCCCTATATTGGGCGACGACTTCGCAGGGCCGCGTCTTCGCCTCGGAGCTGAAGGCTTTCCGCGATCTCCCCGGCATCGATTGGTCCCTTGATCACGCCGCCGTCACCGCTTACCTCACGCTGCTTTACGCTCCGGGCGAGCTCACGCCGGCCAAGGGCGTCAGCAAGCTTCCGCCCGGCACTTTCGTGGAATGGACCGCCGCCGGCGCGATGACGAACGGCTCGTTCCTGCACCCGAATTATTCCGAAGAAGTCCAGCCCTTCACCGATCAGCAGGCGGCGGAAGGCTGCTACCATTATCTCGGCCAGGCCGTCCGCCGCCAGCTCGTCTCCGATGTCCCGCTTGGCGGCTTCCTTTCCGGCGGCGTCGACTCCTCGGCCATCGCGCATTTCGCCTGCGCTGAACTCGGCGACCCTCAGCGCTACCCCTGCTTCACCGTCAGCCCCGCTGACCTCAAAGGCCTCGACTCCGAAGGCTTCGCGGAAGACCACCCCTACGCCGTGCTGATGGCCCGCCGCCTAGGGGTGCCTCTGCATGCTGCCACCCTGCGCGAGGCGGCCTTGGCCGACCTCGACGAACTGGTCTGGGCCTTGGACGAGCCCACCGCGGACGTCGCG
>JBDKKH010000074.1:0-11949 GCA_039796215.1 Verrucomicrobiota bacterium | reverse complement strand
AGGGCGTCGAACACGCGGTCGATGCCGTCCGGGTCGGTGTTGTCGATGAAGTGGACCCTGAGGCGGTCGGTCTTGCCGCCCAGCGCGTCGGCGACGAACTGCGGTCCGAGGGCCGAGCCGCCGATGCCGATGCAAAGCAGGTCGGTGAACTTTCCGTTCGCGCCCTTGACCTTGCCGTCATGCACCTGCGCGGCGAAGCCGGCGATCGCTTCGACCGAAGCGGCGATGGCGGCCGTCAGCTGGGCGTCGGGGGCCAGTTCCGGGGCGCGCAGCCAATAGTGCCCCACCATGCGACGTTCGTCGGGGTTGGCGATGGCGCCTCTTTCCAAGGCCGCCATGTCGGCGAGGGCTTTGGCCAGGGCAGGTGCCAGCCGCGCGTCGGCGCCGGCCGGAGCAGGCGCCCGGCTGAAATCGAGCGAGATCCCGAGTTCAGGGAAGTTGAGGAGCTGCTGCCGGTAGAGGTCGAAGGAGGAGGAGGCCACGGTGACGCGATTCTCCCTCGCCTCGCGAGGCTTGCAACAAAAAGGGCGGCACGCCGGAGCGTCCGCCCTTTCATTTTCGCTCAGAAAGACCTCAGTCTCCGTCAGTGATGGCGCCCTCCGAGGCCGACTTCACCTGTTTGGCGTATTTGGCCAGGACGCCCCGCTTTTCCTTGCACGGCACAGGCTGCCAGCTGCGGAGCCGGCGGGCGATCTCTTCGGCCGGCAGGTCGAGGTTGAGTTCGTTCTTCACCGCGTCGATCTGGATGCGGTCGCCGTTCTGCACGATGGCGAGCGGGCCGCCGACCGCGGCTTCGGGCGAGATGTGGCCGACGACGAAGCCGTGGCTGCCGCCGGAGAAGCGTCCGTCGGTGACCAGCGCCACCGTCTTGCCCATGCCTTTGCCCATGACGGCGCTGGTGGGCCCGAGCATCTCCCGCATGCCGGGTCCGCCCCTGGGACCTTCGTTGCGGATGACGATGACGTGGCCGTCCTTGACCTCGCCGTCGAGGATGCCGCGCAGCGAGGCCTCTTCGGACTCGTAGACGATGGCGTGGCCCGTGAAGGAACTGCCTTCCTTGCCCGTGATCTTGGCGAGCGCGCCGCTCGGGGCGAGGTTCCCGCGCAGCACGCGGAGATGGCTGTCGGCCTTGATGGGGTTGCTGAAGGGGCGCACCACGTCCTGGTCGGCGGCGTAGGGCCCGATGTTCGCGAGGTTCTCCGCGACGGTCTTGCCGGTGACCGTCATGCAGTCTCCGTGCAGCAGGCCGGCGTCCAGCAGCATCTTGAGGAGCGGCTGGAGGCCGCCGATGCGGACGAAGTGGGCCATGTTGTATTTGCCGCTCGGCTTGAGGTCGGCCAGCACGGGGACGTTCCGGCCGACGCGCTCGAAATCTTCCAGGGTGATCTTGACGCCCGCGGAATGGCCGATCGCGATGAGGTGCAGGACGGCGTTCGTCGACCCTCCGAGGGCGATGACCGTGACGATCGCGTTCTCGATCGATTTCTTGGTGATGATGTCGGACGGGCGGATGTTCTGCTTGAGCAGGGCGAGCACGGCCTGGCCGGCGCGTTCGCAGTCCTTCAGCTTATCCTTGGAGTTGGCCAGCTGCGCCGAGCTGTCGGGCAGGCTCAGGCCCATGGCTTCGATGGCCGAAGCCATGGTGTTGGCCGTGTACATCCCGCCGCACGAGCCTTCGCCGGGGATGGAGCACTTCTCGATCTCCTTCAGTTCGTCGTCGCCGATCTGCTTGGCGGCGTGCTGGCCGACGGCCTCGAAGACGGTGACGATGTCGGCGGCCTTGCCTTTGTGCAGGCCGGGGACGATGGTGCCGCCGTAGACGAAGACGGAAGGCCGGTTGAGACGGGCCATCGCCATCACGCAGCCGGGCATGTTCTTGTCGCAGCCTCCGATGGTGACCAGGCCGTCGAAGCCCTCCGCTCCGGTGACGGCTTCGATGGAGTCGGCGATGATCTCGCGCGAGACCAGCGAATAGCGCATGCCGGGCGTGCCCATCGAGATCCCGTCGGAGACCGTGATCGTCCCGAAGATGATCGCCTTGCCGCCGGCCTCGTCGGCGCCCTTGGCGGCCTCGACGGCCAGGCGGTCGATGTGCATGTTGCAAGGGGTGACCATGGACCAGGTCGAGGCGACGCCTACGACGGGTTTCCGGAAGTCGGCGTCGGTGAAGCCGACCGCCCGGAGCATCGCTCGGCTGGGGGCGCGGTCGGGTCCGTCCACGACGATGGCGGAGTGTTGGCGGGTGTGCTCGGGAGTGCTCATGGGATGTGAAAAGTCTGCGGTTGTCAGGCGATGTTCGCCCCCTAGATAAGAAGGGCAGGGAGCCGGACACTGAACCGCCCTTCCGCTTCCTTACAATCCGATTTAAGACTCCCCTCGTCCCGTGGAATTCAATCTCAAGAAAATCATCAAGGCGCTGCTGTTCTCGACCTCCGAGTCGGTGTCCATCAAGGATATCCAGAAGGTCGTCCAGCGTTACCATGCCCAGGTCGCCGCGGCCCAGCAGCCCGAACTCCTCGAGGCCGGGGGCGAACCCACCGTCGTGCCGGTCGCCGCGCCCGTCCAGGAGGTGATCCAAGATATCATCGACCAGGTCCCGACCCTGCTCACGGCCACGCAGATCCGTGAAGCGGTCGACGCGCTGGAAGCGGAGATGCGGGACGCCAATGACGCCTGCCGCATCCTGCAAGGCCCGGAAGGCTTCCGGCTCGTGATCTCGCCCGCCTACGCCGACTGGGTCCGCCTGCTTCGCGGCGAGCCCCGCCCCCAGCGCCTCAGTCCCGCCTCGCTGGAGACGCTTTCGATCGTCGCCTACCGCCAGCCGGTGACCCGCTCGGAGATGGAGGCCATCCGCGGCGTCTCCATCGACAGCGCGCTGACCCGCCTGATGGAGCTCGAGCTGGTCGCGGTCACCGGCCGGGCCGACCTGCCGGGCCGTCCCCTCCAATACGGGACCACCGACAAGTTCCTGGATTTCACCGGCCTGCGCACGCTGGGCGAGCTGCCTGCTTCGGACGTTCTTTCGCCCGCCCAGATCTCGGAGTGGATCGCCCGCGCCACCACGCCCGTCGAAGTCGGCGACGCCGAGGTCGGCCTGCCGCTCGAAGACCGTTCCTCGGCGGCGGTCGCCACCGAGCCGCCGCCCGCTCCCGAAGCGCCTTCCGCATGAGCCTCGACCAACATCGCCGTGAGGTCGATCGGATCGACCGCGAAATCCTGCGCCTCCTTGGCGAGCGTCTGCAGGTGGCTCGCGCCATCGGCGAGGCCAAGCTGAGATCCGGCGCCCCGGTCTACGCGCCCCAGCGCGAGGAGCAGCTCCTGCGCGCCATCACGGAAGCGGCTCCCGGCATTCCCGCCTCTGGCCTGCGCGCGGTCTATCGCGAGATCATCTCCCTGTCCATCGGCGCCCAGATGGCCAAGCCGGTGGCTTACCTGGGGCCCGAGGGCTCCTTCACCCAGCAGGCTCAGATCCGGGCCTTCGGCACCAGCGTGCCCTCGCTTCCGCTGCGCTCGATCGCCGACATCTTCGCCGCCGTCGATTCCGGTGAAGCCTCCTACGGCGTGGTGCCGGTCGAGAATTCTTCCGAAGGCGTGGTCAGCCACTCCCTCGACCTGCTGGCCGAATCCGAGCTCAAGGTCGTCGCGCAGGTCACGCTCTCCGTCGAGCAGTGCCTCGTCGGGCAAGGTCCGCTCGATCAGGTGCGCAAGGTCCTCTCCAAGGACATCGCCCTCGCGCAGTGCCGCGGGTGGCTCTCCCGTCACCTGCCGCAGGCCGTGCTGGTCGAGACCGAAAGCACCGCCGCCGCCGTCGAGGTCGTCGCCCGCGAGCCGCAGGGACAGGTCGCCGTCGCCTCCGCCACGGCCGCGGAGTCGCGCGGGGTGCCCATCCTGGCGCGCGGCATCCAGGATCGCCGCGACAACGCGACGCGGTTCTTCGTGATCGCCCGCACCGCGAACGCGGCCGGCGCGGCCGACGAGGTCACCAGCGTGGTGCTGACCCTGAAGCACGAGCCCGGGGCCCTGCAGGGAGCCTTGGCCGCCTTCTCCGACCGCGGCATCAACCTCATCCGCATCGAGTCGCGCCCGAGCCACCGTCGCGCCTGGGAATACCTTTTCTTCATCGATTTCCCGGGTCACTGGGACACCGCGGCCGTGCAGGCCGCTCTCGCTGAACTCAAGGGCCGTTGCGAAGTGGTCAAGTGGCTGGGCAGCTATCCCTTGGCGGCCGGATGAGCCGTCGGGCCTTGGGCGGCTGGATGCTGGTCGTCCTCGGCGTCGCGTTGCTCTGGGCTGGTTTCAGTTGGTGGCGTTCGTGGTCCGCGCCCTTGGTCCCGGTGGTTTTCCGACCTTCGTTTTCCGTCGAAGGGATCGCCTCGGGCACGCCCGTCCGCGTCCAAGGCGTGGTCGTCGGCCAGGTATCGTCCATCGGGCTCGAACCCGACGACCAGGGCCGACTGCGGCCGCTCGTGAGCCTGAGCCTCGACCCGTCGGCGATGGAGGACCGCGGTTTCGCCGACCGTCTCCGCGGCCCCCGGCTGCGTCTCGAGGTCGAACGCGGCCTCCGCGCCCGCCTCGTCGCGGTGAATCCTTCTTCCGGCCTTCTGCAGGTCGAACTGATCTGGACCGAAGGGACGCCCTCGCCTCTGGACGCCGACCTGCGGGCGGATGAGGTGCCGGCGCACGCGGGCGGGCTGCAGCGCCGGCTGGAGGGTTTCGTGCAGGATGCCGAACGGCTGGCCCGCAGCGATCTCGTCGCCCAGGCGGCGGAGTGGGAGCGCGCCTTGGACCGATGGTTCCCCGCCACGGACCCCGCCCGCGCCGCCGTTTTTTCCGCGGAGCTCGTCCGTCGGACCGCCGCCGCGGCTCGCGCGACCGGGCCGGCCGCGCTGGAGCCGACGATCCGCGACACGGCGGCGGCGTGCGCCCGTCTCCGGGCGGCGGTCGAGCGGGCGGACCGCCGGCTGGACGACGCGTCCTTGGTCGACATGCAGGCGCGACTGGCCGAAGCGGGCGCCGCGCTGGCGTCCTTGGGCGCGGCGTTGGAGGCTTCCCGCGTCGAGCTGGACGCCGCGGCCGGCGATTTCTCCGGGACGATGCGGGCCATCTCCGAAGGCGCCCGCGGCTGGACGAAGAAGGCGGCGGGACTGACGACCGAGCCCTTGCCCCGCTGAGGGAAGAGGCTTGCGGCGGACCCTGCGAGCGGGGATAGGTGAGGGACTTCAACCCTATGGCCGATCCGACCGACAAGATGGAATCCATCATCAACCTGTGCAAGCGTCGCGGGTTCGTCTTCCCTTCTTCCGACATCTACGGCGGCTTCAACGGGTTCTTCGACTACGGTCCCCTCGGCGTCGAGCTGAAGAACAACATCAAGCAGGCCTGGTGGCAGGATTTCGTGCACCGTCGCGACGACATCGTCGGGCTCGACTCCTCGATCATCCACCACCCGACGACCTGGAAGGCCTCGGGGCACATCGATAATTTCACCGACCCGCTCGTCGACTGCAAGGAGTCCAAGATGCGCTACCGCGCCGACCAGCTCTTCTTCGCGCCGGTCCGCGTCGCCGGCGAGACGATCGGCTACGTCTCCGTCCTCGAGGACGAAGGCATGCAGGCCAAGGCCGAGGAGATGGCCGGCGACCTGAAGCGCAAGCTCGCCAAGCAGGGCGTGCTCGAGCCCCTCTCGCTCAAGGATTACACCGAGGCGCTGCCGGAAGAGCATGCGCTCATCCCTTCGCCCGCGACCGGCAAGCCCGGCTCGCTCACCCCGCCCCGTTCGTTCAACATGATGTTCCAGACTTACGTCGGGGCCATGCAGGACGCCTCGGCGACCGCCTACCTGCGGCCGGAGACGGCCCAGGGCATCTTCATCAATTTCAAGAACGTCGTCGACACGGGCCGCGTGAAGCTGCCCTTCGGCATCGCCCAGATCGGCAAGGCGTTCCGCAACGAGATCAACCCCCGCAACTTCATCTTCCGTTCGCGCGAGTTCGAGCAGATGGAGATCGAGTACTTCATCTCCCCCGCGGCCGACTGGTCCGCGGCGCACCAAGGCTGGATCGAAAGCTGCCTGGCCTGGTTCGAGTCCATCGGCATCCCGCGCGCCAAGCTCTCGCTCTACCCGCACCCGACCGAGAAGCTCGCCCACTATTCGAAGGGCACCACCGACATCATGTTCGAGTTCCCCTTCGGCGTGCAGGAGCTCCAAGGCGTCGCCGCCCGCGGCGACTTCGACCTGACCCAGCACAGCACGGTTTCCGGCCAGAAGCTCGATTGGTTCGACGAGGCCGCCAAGGCCCGTTACATCCCGCACGTGATCGAGCCTTCCGTCGGCGTCGACCGCGTCTTCCTGGCCCTGCTGACGACCGCCTACCATGAGGACGAGGTCGAAGGCGAGAAGCGCGTGGTGCTGCGCCTGCCTCCGCGGGTCGCCCCTTTCAAGGCCGCGGTCTTCCCGCTGGTGAAGAACAAGCCGGAGCTCGTCGAACGGGCCGAGGCCCTGTATCGCCGGCTCAAGAAGCGGCACAACGTGTTCTTCGACGCCGCCGGCGCCATCGGCCGCCGTTATCGTCGCCAGGACGAGATCGGCACGCCCTACGGGATCACGATCGACTTCGAGACCATCGAGAAGGGCGCCGGCGTCACGGTCCGCGACCGCGACACCCTCGAGCAGGTGCGCATGACGGAGGACGAAGTCGTCCGCTTCCTCGACGACAAGGTCAACGGCTGACCGGCAGGGCGCCGGCCAGTTCTTCCGCGAGCCGGGCGATGCGCCGCTTGCCGCAATAGGCGGCGGCCGTCGTCAGGTTGCGGAGGCCTTGCGGCAGGTGCCCGAGGTACTCGGGACGGCCTTGCTTGCGGCCGAGGAAGCCGTACGCGCCGCAGGCCTGCAGGAGGCGTTGCGTCGCGGCGACGTGGAAGAGGTGCGCGAACTCGTCGCGAGAACCCTGCCAGCCGGAGACCTCGCGGGCATGGTCCTCGATCTCGATGCGCCAGAGCTCCATGTCGGGCCGCTGGAGGTAAGGGTCGAAGGCGAGCGAAGCGTAGTCGTAGAACATGCACCCGTGGCGCAGGCCCTGGAGGTCGATGAGCCAGGCGCTGTCGTCGCGGACCATGATGTTCTGGGACTGGAAGTCGCGGTGGATCGTCACGACCGGCTGGCCCATGAGTTCCTTGGCCAGCGAGGCCATCTCGTCGAGCACGGCCCGGTCAGGCTTCCGGCCGCCGAGCGCGTTGTCCACGAAGTACTGGCGTTCCCACTGGTAGAGGTTCGGGCCGAAGGCCTCCATGAGCGTCACGCCCGCGGCGGCGAAACCGTCGACGCCCAGGCGATGCACGGCCGCGACCTGCTCCAAGGCGGAGGCGACGGGGTTCCAGGGGAACTCCGGGCCTTGCGCGAGCGACCACAGGTCCGTGGCGCCGAGGTCTTCCAGGACCAGCACGCCGGCCGCCTGGTCTTCCGCCAGCACGGCGGGGGCCTGGACCGCCAGACGTTCGCGGAGCACGCGGGCGATATCGCCGTAGAGCCGGTTCTCGGGCCGGCTGTCGTCGTAGACGCAGAGCACGGCGGAGGCGCCGGAAGCGGCGCGCACGCGATGGAAGCGTCGGCCGGAGCCGCCCTTGAGGAGCGCGTCCTGCTCGGCGAGTTCGAAGCCATGCGCGCGGGCGGCGTCCGCCGGGCTGATGGCGCCCCGGACCGGCCGCTCATAGGCGGCCTTCACGGACTGGTATTCCTCGAGCGTGCCGAGGTCGTGCCAGGTCGCCGAGGAATCAAGGAAGCCCTGGATGCTTCCGGGCCTGGCCTGCACGCGGCGGAGGAAGTGTTCGACGAGCGACTCGACCGCGGCGGGCACGCTTTGCGCGAAGGCTTTGGTGACGACGCAGATGCCGGCGTACTGATACGCGGTGTCGGTCTTGCCCAGCCGGTCGCGGAGATCGGTGACGTCGCCTTCGTCCGTGACGCGGACATTGCGCGCGGGGCCTTGTTCGCGGACGACGAGGGTGGCCTCGCCTCCGTTCGCCCGGTGATGGGCATGGGCCGCGACCAGGTCGACGTCGGAGAGGATGTCGCCGTTCCAGATCACGAGGTCCTGGTCCGCGTCATCCAGCAGGCCGGCGATGTTGGCGAGGCCTCCGCCGGTCTCGAGCAGCAGGGGCTCGTGGACGAGCCTGACCTCGGCGTCGCCGAAGCGGCCTTCCGGGAAAGCCTGCGTCCACGCTTCCGGGCAGTGGTGGGTGTTGATGATGAAGCGTCGGGTGCCGGCGGCGCGTAGCTTCTCCATGGCGAGCAGGATCATCGGCCGTCCGCCGAGCGGAAGCAGGGGCTTCGGGAGGTTTTCAGTGAGCGGACGCAGGCGCGTGCCAAGGCCGGCTCCGAGCAGGAAGGCGGTACGGGGGAAGTCAGGCATGGGAAGAGGGGAGGCAGGCGGGGCAGATGCCGTAGATTTCCATCACGTGCGTGAGGTCGGCGAAGCCTTTGACCCTGGCGGCGGCTTCCAGGCGCGAGGTGTCGCAGCCAGGCAGGCGTTCGATGCGTCCGCAGCGGCGGCAGATGACGTGATGATGGTGATGGCCCGGGCTGACCAAGGCGTAAAGGCTGCGGCCTCTTTCGAGGGGGTGTCGTTGGACCACGCCGGCGTCGTCCATCGCGCCGAGGCTCCGGTAGACGGTCACCAGGTCCAGTTTGGCGTCGCCTGCGGATTCGTGGATCTGTTCGGCGCTCAGGGGGTGCTTGGCCGCCGCGAGGATGCGCAGCATCGTCAGGCGAGGGGCCGTGATGCGCATGGCGCGCTCCCGCATCCGTTGGATCGCGGCCTCGACCCGTTCGCCGGAGCCCGCCCCGCAACAGTCTTCCTTGTGGCGATGGCCTTGGGACATGGACAGGGAGGTTTGGGGTGCTTTATGACGAGGCAACAACGAATGGCCACTTGCCTCCTTTCCGGGTCTGGCTTCGCTGGTGTCGTCCATGTCCGACCGCCCGGCCCATCCGACCTCCGCCCGTGAGCTCTGCCCGGTCTCGTTCCGGGATTTCGTCTCCGCCGAGCCTTTCCCTTTGGAGCTCGGCGCGACCCTGCCCGGGCTGACGCTTCGGTACGAGACCTACGGACGGTTGCTGCCCGACAAGTCCAACGCCATCTTGGTGCCCCATGCGCTCAGCGGCGACCACCACGTGGCCGGTCGCTACGCCTCCGAGGATCGCAAGCCGGGCTGGTGGGATGAGTTCGTCGGTCCGGGCAAGGCCATCGACACCGACCGGTTCTTCGTGATCGGCGTGAACTGCGTCGGCGGTTGCCAAGGTTCGACCGGACCGCTTTCCACCGACCCCCGCACGGGCCGGCCTTACGGCGGCTTCTTCCCGGAAATCACGTTGGGCGACATCGTGCGCGCCCAACGGCTCGTCGTCCGCCATCTCGGCATCTCCAAGCTGCACGCGGTGGTGGGCGGGTCCATGGGCGGCATGCAGGCGCTGATCTGGTGCGCGGATCATCCGACGGAGGTCGGCCGCATCGCCGTCCTCGCCGCCGGCCTGAGCCAGTCGCCGATGGCGATCGCCCTCAACGCCGTGTCGCGCGCCTGCGTGGAGCGCGATCCGCATTTCCGCGGCGGCCATTACGTCCCGGGCGAGGGGCCTGACTCCGGTCTGGCCGTCGGCCGCATGCTCGCGCACATCAGCTACCTCTCGCCGGCCTCGTTCGAGCAGAAGTTCGGCCGGGCCAAGGTGCCGGGCGCGGCCGCCGGCGATCCGGTCCATTGGCAGGTCGAGAGTTATCTCGAGCACCAAGGCAAGGCCTTCGTCCGCCGATTCGACGCCAACAGCTGGCTGCGCATCACGCGCGCCGTCGACCGGTTCGACATGACCGCGCGCGCCGCCGCGGGCAAGCTCTTCGCCGCCGACGGCCCGGACATCCTCGCCGTGGGTTTCTCCAGCGACTGGCTCTACCCGACCAGCGAGCTCCGCATGCTCCTCGCGGCGGCCACCGCGGTCGGCGTCAACGCCGCTTACCACGAAGTGGTGACCGATGCCGGCCACGACGGTTTCCTGCTGCCCGACACGGGTCTGGCCGTCCGGCTGCACGCCTTCCTGGGCTGATTCAGAGCAGGGGCGCGACGACGCGGGACAGCAGTTCCGCCGTGCGTCCGGCCCATGTCCGGCTCCGCCGGTAGAGGTCTTCGGTGTAACGGGCCGATTCCGTCTCCCAGCCGACGATCATGGCTTTGACCTCGGCGATGGCCGCCGGGTCGCGCACCACCGCGCCGATCTCGTAGTTCAGGAACAGCGAGCGCATGTCCAGGTTGGCCGAACCGACCACGAGGTGCGCGTCGTCGACCAGCACCAGCTTGGAGTGAAGGACGTCGGGCTTGAAGAAGAGGATCTCGGCGCCGGCTTCGCGGAGCGTCCGCAGGTACCAGCGACGCGCGAAGTCCAGCAGCCGATGGTCGGAGCGGCGCGGCACCATGATCCGGACGTGCCGCCCGGCGCGGGCGGCCGCGGTCAGGAGCGCGAACAGGGCGGGGTCGGGGACGAAGTAGGGCGTGACGATGGTGATCGAGCGCCGGCACTCCGCGAAGAGCTTCTCGTAGGTCTCCCACAGCGCGTCGTTCTCGGTGTCCGGACCGGAGGCGATGACCTCGACCCAGGCGTCGCCGACGTGCGGGGAGCGCTCCCTGAGCAGGTCCGCGAACCGCAACGGGTTCTCGTCGGTGGCCTGGCACCAATCCGCGATGAAGACGCGCTCGAGGGCCGCTGCGGTGGGTCCTTCGATGAGGAAAGAACAATCCCGGTAGCGCCGGCTCGAAGGGGTGTCGCCCATATAGCGCAGGCCTAGGTTCTGTCCGCCGATCACGGCCGTCTGTCCGTCGAAGACCGCGATCTTCCGGTGGTTCCGCCAGTTGGCGGACCCCTTGCCGCGGGTGGGCAGCACGGGATTGAAACGCGCGACCTCGCCGCCCGCCCGGCGGAGCGGCCGGCAGAGCCGCAGCGGCGCGCCCCAGCTGCCGATGGCATCGACGAGGAGCCGGACTTCGACGCCCGCCCGCGCGCGCTCCGTGAGCAGTCTGACCAGTTCGCGTCCGATCGCGTCGTCGCTCAGGATGTACGTCGCGATGCTGATGCGGCGGCGCGCGCCCCTGATCTGGGCCCGCAGGACCTCCAGCATGTCCCGTCCGTCGCGATCTCCGAGCAGCCGGAAACGGTTGCCGGCGAAGTCGGGCGCTTCGCTCAGGCGCCAGGCCACCCGGTTCACTTCTTTCTTGGCGGCCGCCAGGGAGGCGTGTTTGCGCCCTCCGAAGACAAAGAACAGCAGGGCGGTGCCGACGGGGAAGAACCAAGCCAGCGGCCCCCACAGCAGGAGGTAGGCGACGGAAGCCCGGGCGCGCAGCACCCGGAAGAGGACGTAGAGCTTGCAGGCGACGTGCGCGGCCAGCACGCCTTCGGGCGGAAGCCAGCCGGCTGCTTCGGCCCACAGGACCAAGGCCGCAGCCGACAGCGCCAGCGAGGTCCGCCGCGTCAGCCAGCCGTATCCCATGAAGGGCGCCATGCCGTCACTTTAGCCGGAGGCCGGGCCTTGGGCACAAAAAAAGACCCCGGTCACCCGGGGTCTGTCTTGTCTCGCTGGGGCGAGGCTTAGTTGCCGGCCTTGTCGAGGAGGTCGCCGAGACTGTTGAAGTCTCCGCTGCCCGACGACGAGGAGGAGGACGAGCCGCCGGAGGGGGCCGCGGGGGCGCCGCCGGTCGACGGTCCCTTGATGCGGTCGTAGCTGGTGATCTCGGCCTGCAGGCGCTCGGCGTCGTAGTTCGCGGCCTTGATCGAGAGACCGATGCGACGGTCTTCCTTGTCGATCTTGATGACGCGGGCGGTGACGTCCTGGCCGACCTTGACGACGTCCTTGACGTTCTCGACGCGCTGTTCGGCGAGCTGGGAGACGTGCACGAGGCCGTCGATCTCGTCGG
>JBDKKH010000073.1:0-5237 GCA_039796215.1 Verrucomicrobiota bacterium | reverse complement strand
CGCCACTGCCACTCGAAACCGACGTCGATCTCGTTCACGCAAAGCTTGGGGGCGTTGTTGGCGAACTTGCGGGCGCCGTCGAAGTAGTTCCAGCGGACGAAGGGCAGGAACTCGGACTGTTCGCCGTACTTGTGGCGGTAGTTGACCATGATGTAGCCGCCCTGGAGGCTCTGCGTGGTGATGGCGTTGCGCTCGTGGTTCAACTGGGGACCCTGACCGGTGGTCCACTCGGCTTCGATACCCCACGGCTGCGGGTACATGATGAACGTAGCAACAGCGCGGCGGTCGATGAAGCCTTCATTCTTATCGGTGTCGCTCATCGTCGGAGCATTGTTAGCACCAGTTGAAAGCTCGGAGGTAGTGACCTTGAAGCGACCGGCGTAGGCGCCGATGCCCGCTTCATACATCTGACCCGAGGCCGAAACCCAGGGCTTGCTGAAGCGGACGACGCTGTGCACGCCGCCGTTATTGTCGGCGCGGTTCAGGCCGGCGCCGCTGTAGACGCCGGCAGTGAAGACACCGTAGTCGCCGGATCCCTTGAAGCCATCCTTGACGAGAGATTTGAAGAGGGCACGGTCCTCGGTATTGGCATACATGTAGTACAGGCCTTGGTCGCGTTCGCCTTCGACCGCGGAGTTCAGGGCCTCCGGACGCTCCATCTGGAGTCGGTTCTGGGAGGACTGGAGGTTGACCCAGCCGTATGGCACCTTAGAGACGCCGACGCGGATACGGTGCTCCTTGGCTTCGTCGAGGGCGATGTCCGCGTAGATGTCGCGGGTCTGCATGCCCAGGTTGCCACGGGAACCAGAGTCGACGCTGGCAGCCAAGTCGAACTGGGTATACAGGAAAACGCGGCCGAAGTCGCCGGAGATCTTGAAGCGACCTCGGCGAATGACGAGGTTTTGATTAGGGTCGACGGAACGGTCGGCGGGAAGAGCACCCGTCAGTCCGGCGTCATCGCTCATGGCCTCGGTGTTGCGGACCTGGGTGTAGCCATCGATCGACATCTTTTCGTACCAAGGAATGTCGCGGGGGCCGGCGGCCATCTTGGCCATCGCCGACTGCTCGAGCGCTTGAGCGCGCTCTTCGGCGGTGATCAGACCCTTCTTGACCAGGAGGTCGAGGGCGGGGTTTCGCTCGGCAGCAACGGCGTGAGCACAGCCAAGGGCGGCCGCGGCGACGAGCAGGTGTTTGATTCGGTGGGTCATGAGTTGGGTGGAATGCGACCGCATCGTCTCATGCCTATGTTACGGTTTGATGGCTAAAGGGGTAAGACCCCGCAACACCCCGGACTTTCAGGTCAGGCCAAAAACGGGGCCAGACCATCGAAAACCCCAGCAAAAGCGGGCTTCCAGCCTAATTCCGCCCGGATCCTTCCCGTCGCCACGATCCGACTGGGCTGCGTCCGACCCCCTTTCGCCACCCGCGGCCCGGCGGGAGCCATGGGATCGAAGACCGGTGCGCTCTGCCCTAGCCGCTCCGCGATCCAGCGCGCGAGCGCTTCCTTCGTCACGGGACGTCCGTCGCCGACATTGTAGACGCGCGCGGCGGCAGGTCCGCCGACGATCGCCGCGAGGATCGACGACGCAGCGTCATCGCGGTGGAGGTAATTGATGTAATGGTCGACGCGCCCGCCGATGACGCGGTCACCACGGCGCAGCTGATCGACGAGATGATGGCGACCGGGACCGTAGAGGCCGCCGAAGCGCAAGACCCGGGCGCGAGCGAAGCCTGCGGCCAGCACGGCCCGCTCGCCGCCGAGGATCGCATCCGCGGTCGGGGCGCCGCCGACGACGCTCTCTTCGTCGACGATGCGGCCGTCATCCTGACGATATACGCCGGTGGAGCTGGTGAAGACGAAGGCCTGCGCGCCGACCACGGCGGCCCAGGCGAGAGCCCGCTTCACGCCGGTGTCGTAAGCCAAGGCATAGGCCTCGGGGCCACCGCCTCCCGTGCTGGCCGCGTAGACGACGGCGTCGAAGCCGCGTGGCAAAAGGGCCCAGTCGCCAGCGTAGAGATCGAAAGCTTCCGCCGTGATGCCCTCGGCCCGAAGCTTGTCGCGAGAGGCCTCGGACCGCACGACACCAAGGACATCATGCCCGGCCGCCCTCGCCTGGCGGGCGAATTCGGCGCCGACATAACCGCAGCCGAGCACGGCGATCTTCAGCGGGGGATTCATGCCTTCGGGAGATAGGAAGCGACCCACTCCGCGGGAGTGGCGCCTGATTCCGCAGAAAGCAGACGAGCGAGCTCGGCGGCGTCCGCCACGGCTTGGTCGCGCGGCCCGACGCCGTCGACGCAGACGCCGAGGCGAGCCGCCAAGGCCGTCGGCTCGCAAGCTCCTTGCAGGAACTCCGGCCAAGCCTGTCGTTTGAGCAGGATGTTCGCGATCCCGAGGTGGTCGACGCGTCCGGCGATGAGCCGCTGGCCGACGATCCAGGTGAGCGGGTTCGCCCGGTAGACGACCGCGCCGGGAATGCCGGCGAGCGCGACGGTGAGCGACATGGTGCCGGAACTGACGAGCGCCGCGCAGCCTGCGGCGGGGCCTTCGGAAACGGGCCGCAGGTCGATGCCCTTGGCCTCGTCGCCGTACTCGGCGAGCAGACGGTAGAGTTCGGCGTGCACGGCACCGCCGGTGTGCAGCACGAGCGCGCGGCGGCCGGGATGGTCCCGACGAAACAGCGCGAAGGCCTCCACCAACGCCGGGAAGATCTTCCGGACCGGCTTCGGCCGGCTGCCGGGCAGCAGGAGCACCGGGCCTTCAGCGTCATACCTCAACGCCGGCTGGTGGCCGGCCTCGGCGAAAGGATGGCCGACGAAACGGGCGTCCAGCTTGGTATCGGCATAGCAAGCGGGCTCGAAAGGAAAGATCGTCCCGACTCCGTCGAGGTCGCGGGCCATGGTGAAACGGCGTTTCGGCTTCCAGGCCCAGAGCTGAGGGCTGACGTATTGGATGACGGCGGTCGTACCCTGACCCGCCCGCGAAAGGCCGGCTTTACGCAGCTCATTCGCCAGCCGCAGGTTGAGTCCGGGATAATCGACCAGGACCACGACCTTCGGCTTCCATTGGGTCGTCCAAGCGACCATGCGCCCGAACAGCCGCCGGTAGAACGGATAGGCCGACAGGATCTCCACGATGCCCACGGCCGAGAACGTGGTCATGTCGAATAGCAGCTGGGCGCCGGCGGCACGCAGGCGCGGCCCGCCGAACGCGGCGACGCGCAAGTCCGGACGCGCCTGGAGAAGATCCGCGACGACCTTGGCGGCGTGCTGGTCGCCGGAGTGCTCCCCGGCCACCACGAGGATATCGACCTCGCCCGCGCGGGGTCGGTCGAAACTCGCCGGAATGGTCGGGAAAGCGCTCATCGGCGCGCCATGCCGGCGCGGATCTGTTCGGTGATCTTGATGGCTACTTCCAAGGCCGTGCGGCCGAGCTCGCCGCTGACCTTGGGGCTCTTGCGTTCGCGGACGCACGCGGTGAAGGAGGCGAGTTCGATGGCGAGCGGTTCGCCCTTCTCGATCGGAATCTCCTCCTTGGCGAAGCCGCCTTCGGCCGTCGGGTCGACCCGGACGGTATGCCCCTTCTGGCCCATGAAATCGATCGAGAGGTAGCCGCCGGTCTGGAAGACCCGGATCTCACGGTTCTTCTTCAGCGAGACGCGGCTGGCGCTGAGGTTGGCGACGCAGCCGTTCTTGAAGGCGATGCGGGCGTTGGCGATATCCTCGGTCTTCGTCACGACCGAGACGCCGACGGCGTCGATGCGCTCGACGGGGGAGTTGGCGAGCTGCAGGACGATGCCGATGTCGTGGATCATCAGGTCCAGGACGACCCCGACCTCGGTGCCGCGCGGGGTGAAGGGCGCCAACCGCTCGGCGGTGATGTAACGGGCGTCGGTGACGGCCTTCTCGAGGAAGGACATCACCGGATTGTAATGCTCGATGTGTCCGACCTGGACGATGCGGTCCGCCTTGGCGGCGGCTTCCAGGATCTGGGCGGCCTCGTCGAGGGTAACGCAGATCGGCTTCTCGATCAGCAGGTGCACGCCCTTGGCGAGCAAGGGTAAGGCCACGGCGGCGTGGTGGTTGGTCGGGACGACGACGCTGACGGCGTCGCAGGCGGCGGCCATCTCATCGAGGGTCAGGAACCGGCGGCAGCCATGCTTGGCGCAGATCTCGGCCGCCCGGGCGTCGTTCGGCTCGAAGATGCCGGCGAGCTCGGCGCCGGGCAGGGTCGAATAGATGCGGGCGTGGTGCTGGCCGAGGGATCCCGTGCCGGCCACCCCGCAGCGGATGCGCGTAGCGGTCATGGCCCGAGACTCCCTCGGCCGGCGGCTTCCTTCAATCCGAAAACCCGCCCGCCTTGACCTCGAAGCCGAGGCTGTCCTTGACCCGCTTCACGCGGACGAGGCTGCCTTCGGGGATCTCGCCGGCGAGCATGGCCTTGGCCAGCGAGGTCTCGACCTCGCGCTGCAGGTAGCGACGCAGGGGACGCGCGCCATAGACCGGGTCGAAGCCCTTCTCAGCGATGAGCGCCAGGGCGGTCTTATCGAAGTCGAGGCGGATGCGCTTGGCGGCGAGACGGTCGTTGAGGCCGCGGAGCATGATGGCGGCGATGGCGGCGACCTGCTCGGGGCCGAGCGGACTGAACAGGGCGATGTCGTCGATCCGGTTCAGGAATTCCGGACGGAAGTGCGCGCGCAGGTCCGCCATGACGGATTCGCGGACGCTGTCCGTAAGGCCGAAGCCGGCGTGCTCGGCGATATGCCGGCTGCCGATGTTCGAGGTCATGATGAAGATCGCGTTGCGGCAATCCACGGTGCGTCCCTGCGAGTCAGTCAGGCGACCGTCATCCAGGACCTGGAGCAGGATGTTGAAGACCTCGGGGTGCGCCTTCTCGACCTCGTCCAGGAGCACGACGGCGTAAGGATGGCGGCGAAGGGCCTCCGTCAGCTGGCCGCCTTCTTCGTGGCCGACGTAGCCGGGGGGCGCGCCGACGAGGCGGGAGACCGCATGCTTCTCCATGTATTCGGACATGTCGATGCGGATCATCGACTTCTCGCTGTCGAAGAGCTCCGTCGCCAAGGCCTTGGCGAGCTCGGTCTTGCCGACGCCGGTGGGGCCGAGAAAGAGAAACGAACCAATCGGTCGGTTTTCGTCTTGCAAGCCAGCGCGGGCACGGCGCACGGCATTGGAAACCGCGCGGATTGCCTTTTTCTGGCCGACCACACGAGCGCCGA
>JBDKKH010000072.1:0-7905 GCA_039796215.1 Verrucomicrobiota bacterium | reverse complement strand
CCGGCTTCGATATAGATCTTATCGAGGCCTTCATGGACAGCCTGGATGGCGGTGAGCTGCGAGCCAGGGACGACGATCGCCTTGACGTTCGGGCTGACCTTGCGGCCCTTGAGGTACTTGGCGACCTCGCGGAGGTCGGAGATGCGGCCGTTGGTGCAGGAACCGAGGAAGCAGACGTCGACCTTGGTGCCCTTGATTGGGGTGTTCGGCGCCAGCTTCATGTGAGCGTAGGCGTCTTCGGCCGTCTGGCGGTCGGCGGCGTTGAGGGTCTCGAGCGCCGGCATCTTTTCGTCGATGAAGATGGCCTGTCCCGGGGTGATACCCCAGGTGACAGTCGGGCGAATGTCCTCAGCCTTGAAGACCTTGACGTCGTCATATTGGCAGCCGGCGTCGGAAGCGAAGGAAGCCCAGCGGACCACGGCAGCATCCCAATCGGCGGCCTTCGGGGCGAACGGCTTGCCCTTGATGTAATCGAAAGTCTTCTGGTCCGGATTGACGTAACCGCAGCGGGCGCCGCCTTCGATGGACATGTTACAAACGGTCATGCGCTCCTCGAGGGAGAAGCCGTCGAAGGTCGTGCCGGCGTATTCGTAGGCGTAGCCGATGCCGCCGTTAACGCCGAGGACGCGGATAATGTGCAGGATGACGTCCTTGGCGTAGACGCCGGGGGCGAGCTTGCCGTTGACCTCGATGCGACGGACCTTGAGCGGGCTCAGGGCGAGCGTCTGGGTGGCGAGGACGTCGCGGACCTGGGTGGTGCCGATGCCGAAGGCGATGGCGCCGAACGCCCCGTGGGTGGCGGTGTGGGAGTCGCCGCAGGCGATGGTCGTGCCGGGCTGGGTGATGCCCTGCTCCGGGCCGACCATGTGGACGATGCCCTGGGTACCGGTGTTCGTGTCGAAGAAGCGGATGCCGAAGTCCTTGGTGTTCTTGCGCAGGGCCTCGATCATCTCCTGGGCGATCGGGTCGGAGTAAGGCTCCTTGAGCTCGTTCGTCGGGACGATGTGGTCGACGGTGGCGAAGGTCCGCTGCGGGTACTTCACCTTGAGGCCGAGGTCCCGGAGCATGCCGAAGGCCTGCGGGCTCGTCACCTCGTGGATGAGGTGCGTGCCGATGAACAATTGGGTCTGCCCGTTAGGCAGCTTGCGCACCGTATGCGCTTCCCAAACTTTCTGGAACAGGGTCTTGGCCATCTTGGTAAAAAGGTGAAGGGTCAACGTAGGAAGGGACAGGGGCTGGTCAATCCCGCAGGCAAGGGTCGTGGCGCCCCGGGTTTCGCTTGAAAAGCAGGCCGGTACGCCGTCGCCGGCCGCCGTGTCTTGACCCGCTCGCCCCTCCCCTTCCATCCTCCGACATGGCCCGCACGCTGACCCTCAGTTTCTCCTGCCCCGACACGAGCGGCATCGTGGCCGAGGTGTCCTCGTTCGTCGCCGGCCACCGAGGCTGGATCACGGAGGCCAGCCAGCACACCGAACCCGAGCTCTCCCGCTTCTTCATGCGCGTCGAGATCCGCGCGGACTCGCTGGACTTCCCGGCCGCGGAGTTCTCCCGGCGCTTCGCCCCGCTCGCCGCGAAGTTCGCGATGGACTGGAAGGTCTCCGACTCCGACCAGCCGCGCCGGGTCGTCCTCCTCTGCTCCAAGCAGGAGCATTGCCTCTACGACCTGCTCGCCCGCCACGTCGCCCAGGACTTCCCCTTCGTCGTGCCCTGCGTGATCTCCAACCACGAAGACCACCGCAAGGTCGTCGAGGCGCACGGCATCCCCTTCCATCACGTCCCGGTGACGCCGGAGACCAAGACGGCCGCTTACCGGAAGATGGAACAGCTCTTCCGCGACGCGCAGGCCGACCTCATCGTCCTCGCGCGCTACATGCAGGTGCTCGACGAAGCGTTGTGCCGCGATTTCGCGGGCAAGATCATCAACATCCACCACTCGTTCCTGCCGTCGTTCGCCGGCGCCAAGCCCTACCATCAGGCTCACCGGCGCGGCGTGAAGCTGATCGGCGCCACGTGCCACTTCGTGACCCCGGAGCTCGACGAAGGACCCATCGTGGAACAGGACGTCATCCGGATCGACCACTCCGACACGCCGGAAGACATGGCTCACCTGGGCAAGGACATCGAGAAAGTCGTCCTCGCCCGCGGCCTGCGCGCCGTCGTCGAAGACCGGGTGCTGCTGGCCGGACATAAAACCGTCGTCTTTCGCTGAGAACCCCGGAGGGGAAAGGTCGCCTAGGCCGGTCAGACCCCTCGCCGGACCCCGGCGGGCCTCGGCACGGCGTCGCCTTCAGCCTCGCCCTACGACCTTATTTAAACTCAATACACGGCGTCGGCCTCGACCGACCCTCTCCTGACCATGTCCCTCATTTCACGCCTGTCCGCCCGCCTGCAGAACCACCCGAAGCGCGTCGTCTTCCCGGAAGGCGCCGACGCCCGCATCATCCAGGCCGCCCGCCAGTTCGTCTCCAAGAAGCTGGGGGTGCCGATCCTCGTCGGCGACCGCCAGCGCATCAAGATCAACGCGGCGAAGCTCAACGTCAGCCTCGAGGGCATCCGCATCGTCGACCCCAAGCGCAGCGACGAACTCCAGGAATTCACCGATAAGCTCAGCTCGATCCAGCGCTACGGGAACACCAACCTGCAAGGAGAGCCCGCCGAGCTCGCGCTCAACCCCCACTACTTCGCCTGCCTGATGGTGGCCACCGGCGGCGCCGACGCGCTCGTCTCCGGCGCGACGACCCATGCGGCCTCCGGCCTGCGGGCCATCCTGCAGGTGATGCCGCGGCAGGCCGGCGTGAGCACGGTCTCCTCGATGCAGATCCTGGAATCCGAAGAAGCTAAGTTCGGCTGCGAGGGCGTGCTTTTCCTGGCGGACTGCGGCGTCATCCCCGAACCTACCGCCGAGCAGCTCGCCGACATCGCCGTCACCACCGCCGGCCTCGCCGGGCACCTGACCAACACCACCCCGAAGGTGGCGCTGCTCGCCTACACGACGCACTCCGCGAACCCCCGCCTGGACTCGGTCAAGAAAGTCCAGGTCGCCACCGACCTGGCCCGCCGCAAGGCCCGCGAACTCGGCGTGACCTGCGACATCGACGGCGAGATGCAGGCCGACGCCGCCATCAATCCTTTCGCCGCCGAGTGCAAGGAGGTCACCGGAGCGGTCGCGGGCCGCGCGAGCGTGCTGGTCTTCCCCGACCTCAACTCCGGCAACATCGCCTCGAAGATGGCGCAGGTCATCGCCGACATCCCGGCGTACGGCCAGATCCTGACGGGCCTGGACCGGCCGGCGGCCGAGATCTCCCGCGGCGCCAGCGCCCACGATATCTTCGGGACGGCGGTCATCGTGGCCGCGCAGGCGGTGGACAAAGCCTACCTCTTCCCGGTGCTCAAAGACGGCCCCGCCGCCTGACCATGGCGACACGCAAGCGCTTCGCCGAGAACGTCCCCGGGCTGCTCACGCGCCCGATGAACCTCGATACGCGCCGGATCTTCGTCGCGGCGACCCGGATGAACGACGGCAAGACCACGACCTGCCTCGGCCTCACGGCCGCCCTCCAGGCGATGGGCCTGCAGGTGGGCTACATCAAGCCGATCGCGCAGCGCGTCGTCATGTCGGGCGAAGACCAGGTCGACGAGGACACGCTGCTCATCGACGGCCTGTTCGACCTCGACATCCCGATCGCGGCGATGTCGCCGGTGGCCATCGGGCCGGATTTCACGAAGCAATACCTGGAGAACCCCGAAGAGATCGGCCCGCAGCTCAAAGACCGCATCTGCCGGGCCTTCGACCGTACGGCTTACGCCAAGGACATCGTGGTGGTCGAGGGCTCGGGCCACGCCGGCGTTGGCTCGGTCTTCGGCGCGTCCAACGCCGATAACGCCCGGGTCCTCGGCTCCAAGGCCATCCTGGTCGCGGCCGGCGGCATCGGCAAACCCATCGACGAGATCGCCCTGAACAAAGCCCTCTTCGACCAGGCGGGCGTCGAGGTGGTCGGCGCGATCCTCAACAAGGTGATGCCCGACAAGGTCGACTTCATCCGCGACTTCGCCGGACGCGGGCTCCGCCGCATGGGCGTGCCCCTGCTCGGCGTCGTCCCGCTCCAGGAGACGCTGATCTACCCCAATCTGGACCAGGTCGCCGATGAGATCAAGGCGCGCTGGCTGCACCAGCCGGACGGTCTCCGTCGCGTCCGCCGCGTGGTCATCGGGGCGATGTCCGCCCGTCGCTCCGCCGAATACCTCCGCGTGCCCGGCACGCTGGTCATCGTCCCCGGCGACCGCGAAGACCTCCTTGAGGCCTTCATCGCCGGCGCGAACACCCAACCGCTTTCCGGCGTGGTCTTCTCCAACGGCCTGCTGCCCGACGAGGGCATCATCCGCCGCCTGAAAGAGGCCGGCATCCCGCTCGCCGCCGTCGAAGCCGAGTCCTTCGCGGTCACCTCGCGCATCAACAACATGACGGTGAAGACGATGCGCCAGGACGCCGACAAGATTCCGATCATCCGCAAGATGATCGCCGACTCGGTCGACATCCCCGCCCTGCTGAAGTCGCTCTGAGACGTCAGCGGACCTCCTGGTCCGAGGTGATGCGACCGTAGAGCCAGGCGACGCCGAAGAAGGCGAGCGCGAGGGCTCCGCACGCGGCGATGCGTCCGAGCAGGTCGGTGATGTCATGCGAGACCACCCGCAGGGAAGCCAGCCCGAGCCCCACGAGGCCGATCATGCGCGCAGACCGCGTGCGCAGCCGGTGACCGAGCACGAACGTCAGCACGGACGCCAAGGCCCACGCCAGCGAGACGCCGGCTCCCGGCAGGTTGGCAAGCATGGCGAAGGTGATGCCGAAGAGGGTCACGGCGCCGAGGAAGGCTCGCTGGACCGTCCCCCAGGCGCCCTGCCCTTGCGTGTGGATCGCCAGGATGAAGATGATGCACGCCAGGCCGGCCAGGATGAACGGCGCGTGCGCCAAGCCGAGCTGCCTCACCCCGTCGCCGTCGGCGACGAAACCCGCGATGACGAAACCGACCAAGGCGCCACCTCCCATCGAGGACAGGTCCGCCGCTTTGGCGCCCAGCTTACGCCAAGCCACGGACAGCGCCACGAGCAGCACCCCGCCCAAGCACCAGATCGAGGCGAGCCGCCAGGCCGAAGGCGAACGGCCCTCGGCCCACGGGCCGAGAGCGAAAGCGGCCAGATGCCTCGCGAAGGCGTAGGTCAGGACCGCCGTGGCCGACACGAGCAGGTGCTTCAGGACGATGTCCAGGGAGCCCTCCCGTCCGCGCAGGCGCCAGAGCGCGAAAAGATTGAGGAGCAGGACCACGACCGCCCACGCGCACTTCCACTCGGTCGAGACCGGCCCGACCCCTCCGAAGACGACCATGAGGCTGGTGACGACATAACCGGGCAGCGCGGCCCAGAGCAGCGCGGGGCGGAAGCGGATCGTCAGGACGAGCAACAACACCAGCCAAGGCCAGGCGGTATCGGCTTTGGGCAGCTCACTCTGCACGGCCAACGCGACGAAGGCCACCCCGAGGACGCCGATGATGCGTCGGAACTTCCGGAAACCGGTCGGACGCTCCCAGTCCTCGCGGAAAGCCAGCAGCAGGCCGAAGACGGCGACACCGGCCAGGCCGATCCAAGGCTTGACCGGAAGGTGATCGACGAAGGCGAAAGCGGCCACGCCGGCGAGGATCTCGGAAGCCCAGCGCACGAGCTCCGAGCGCGTGCGGGTACCGACGAGCAAGGTCGCGGCGGCGGCCAGCGCCCAGATGAGCCAGACGAGATGCGGATCGGCCAGCCACGCGAGGCCGGCACCGAGGAAGCCCACGGCGGCAAGCAGCAGGACTTCGCTCACGAGCTGGTTTCGTCGCCGCTCCGCCAGACCGGCGAGACCCGCGACCCCGGCGATCAACAGCGCGACGGCGGCGCGGTCGCCCTCCCCTCCCGTCGCCAGGAACAAGCTGAGCGACGCCGGCGCGAAGAAGGCGGCGAGCTGGAAAACCGAGCGGTCGTCCCGACCCAGGAACACGGCGTCATCCTTGACCAGACGCTCGCCCAGCCAGAGCACCAGGAAAGAGCCCAAGGCGGCGAGCTGCAGCGGCCGGTAGTCCGCCGCCGCCGATGGCATCGCCGCATAGAGCAGCAGAAGACAGGCCTGCGAACCGACGAGACCGAGCACGCCGGCCGACCCCCACGGACCTCGGACCATCAGGACGGCCCCGAGGAAGGCGACCAGACCGGCGGCCACGGCCGTGGACCACGGCGCCTCGCCGGCGCCGATCGAGAAGTAGGCCGCGACGGCCGCGAAGATCACCGCGAGCTGACCGAACAGCCGGCTGCGCCTCACCAAGGCGAAGACGGCGACGCCTACGGCCACGAGACACTGGATCAAGGCGGCCTGCGCCGCGCTGTCGCAGATCCGCATCCGATCGAGGCCATACGTGGCCCAGGCGGCGAACTGCCAGACGGCGAGCCCGGTGGCGGCGACCACCTCGCCGAGATCCTTTCGGCGGACGGAGAGCCTGAGACCGCCCCAGCAAAGACCGGCGCCGACCAGCACGACCTCCAGCACGCGGACCATCGGAGGGATGGTGGAGCGGAGATTCAGCCAGACGGCGAGGAAGCCCACCGCGGCCAAAGCGAGCAGACCGCCGAGCCGCACGGCCCACCACGCCCCGAGGGCATACTCGCCCTTGAGCTCCGACGGCGGGAGCAGACCCAGGGCACGGAGAGAGTCCCAGGACGAACGCGCCGCAGGAGGCGCGATGGAGACGACCCGCGCCGCAGGCAACGGCGGCGGCGCCACGGCGGCCGTCGCGGGGGTCGCCGGGGCGGCGGCCGGAATCGCGGAAGCTTCGGCCGAACCGGCCGGCTGCCGCGGCAACCGGGCCGCCAACTCCCGCAGGGTCTTCTCCAACGCCTCCACCTGGCCGATCAGCAGGAAGAAACGCGCCAGGAGATAGATCAGCAGGAACAGCCCCCCGAAGACCGCGGCGGCGCCCATGACTTCTAAGAAATCCATGCGACCACTTTGGCCGCGAAGCAGTCCATGGCGAGGCTGGGATGCGGCGCCCTCGGGCCGTTCTGGGTGTTTCCGGGGAGAAAAAGCCCCCACTGGTCGGCGGTTGTGGGGACAGGGATTTGCCCCTGCCCTGCGGGATGCTCTCCGTGATCCGTTCCGCCGCGCTGGTCGGCGTCGAAGCCGTACCCGTCGAAATCGAGGTCAACTCAGGCGAGAAAGGCGAATACGGGCTCTGGCTGGTCGGACTGCCGGACGCCGCCGTCAAGGAATCCGAAGAACGGGTGCAGTCCGCCCTGCAGAACAGCGGACTCCGCCTGCCCGAGACGCGCACCACCATCAACCTCGCCCCCGGCGACCTCAAGAAAGAGGGCGCGATCTACGACCTGCCCATCGCGCTAGGCATCGCCGCCTCCAACGGTCAGCTGACGAAGGAATCGCTCGCGCACTACCTGATCGCCGGCGAACTCGCGCTCAGCGGCGCGACGCGGCCCCTACGCGGCGGCGTCGCGATGGCGATCCTCGCCCGCAAGTCCGGGCTGCGCGGCGTCATCCTGCCCAGGGCCTCGGCCGAGGAGGCCGCGCTCGTCACGGGCATCGAGGCCATCCCGGCCGACACCCTCGACGGGGCGTTGCGCTTTCTCACCGGCGAGATCCCGATCGCGCCGCTCGACCCGCCCATCAGGGCCGCGGGCCCTGATGAAAGCCGGCCCGACTTCACCGAGGTCAAAGGCCAGGCCGCCCTTCGCCGGGCGGTGGAGGTCGCCGCGGCCGGCGGACACAACCTGCTGATGATCGGGCCGCCCGGCTCGGGGAAATCGCTCATCGCGAAACGGATTCCGGGCATCCTGCCCCTTCCCGACGCCGAGGAATTCCTGGAAATCCTC
>JBDKKH010000071.1:0-8445 GCA_039796215.1 Verrucomicrobiota bacterium | reverse complement strand
TGTAGAACATGCGCCCCTGGCCGACGTCCTTGCACCAGGACATCGGGTGATGGTCGCCCATCTTGCCGCCGGTGTAGCTCTTTTCGTCGATTTCGAGGAGCACCTGGTTGTCCGTCGCGAGATTCTTGAAGTTGTACCACTCGTCCTTGCGCTTCCAATCGGCCGGGAGGTGGGCCACCGCGGGATGTTCCTTGGAGAGCGGGTGCAGGACCGCCGGCTGGATGGCGGGGTGTCCGGCGAAGAGGCCGCCGATCATCTTGGCGTACCAGGGCCAGTACTTGTCTGCGGCGCCGGGATCCGTGGCCGCGTGCACGCCGACGAAGGCGCCGCCGGACTCCAGCCAGCGCTGGAAGGCTTCGCGCCGGGCGGCGACGACTTTGACGGCGGCGTCTTTCTGTTCCTTGGTCGCGTCCTTGGGCAGCGCGACGCTCATGATGTCGCCCGTCGTGCTCATGAACGCCACCGCGCGGTAGCGGGCGAGGTTCTCGGGGGTGAAGACCGCGGCGTCTTCGGTGATGTCAGCTTCGAGTCCGAAGGACTTGAACTGGGCCGCCAGCATCGCGTTGCCGACCGGGATGGAGTCCTTATGCCGGAAGGTGACGGTGCGGGAGAAGACCAAGGCGCGGTCAGGTTCGGCCGCCAGGGCGGCGACGGTGGTGCAGAGCAGGGCGAGCAGGGTCTTCATCGGGGGATATCTCTGGGATAGCTCCGCCTGGGAAATGTTCCAGCACTTCCTGCCGTTCCGCGAAAGCCGGCACCCTTTTGATTGCCCGCCCGGGCGCCCGGCGGCATCGTCCACCTCTTAACCGCCCCGCCTTTGTCCCTCAATCTCCGCCAGTCGCTCCGGGTGCTCCCCTGGGTCCTAGCCGGCGCGGCGTTGGCGGCGCTGGCTTTGTCCCGATGGACGAGCAGCCCGGCCGGGAGCGTCCCCGCGAAGGCGACAAGGTCGCGGCAGGTCCGGCCATTGCCGCGCGAGCTTATCGTGGCGGTCGCCGACCGGCCGGCGTTGCTCGAGATCCTCCGGCAGGGGAAGGCCCCGGCGCTCACCGCGGCGCAGCTGGAGGATTATCTTCGGACCAACGCGCGTTCGCCGGCCAGCCTGCTGGTGGCGTCCCGCTTGAGCGGCGATCCTGCCTTCCTGCGCGCCGCGGCCGATGCGGCGCCGGACGATCCCGCGGTGCAGTTGGAGCTGGCGTTGCGTGGCGGCGACCTCGCCGGGCGCGCGGCCGCCGCGGAAGCTTTCCGCCGGCTCAGCCCCGGCAATGCGCTCGGCGACTACCTGATGGTCCAGGTTTCTTTCGAGAAGGGTGATTTCGCCGCCGCCGCGGCGGCGTTGGACGGCGCGGCGGAGAACGATACGCTGGCCGACCATTCCGCGCAGCTCGTCGCCGGCATGCGCGACGCTTATCTCGGCGCGGGCTACGAAGCTTCCGCCGCCCAGGTCGCCGCGATGGCCTCTCTCGACCGGCGCCCGCAACTCGACCTGCTCCGCAATGTCGGCACGGGGCTCGGACAGCTGCTGGTCGAGTTCATCCGCGAAGGAGACATCGACACCGCCGAACCCGTCGTCCTCGCGGGACAGACGCTCGGGCAGAGGCTGCATGAGGGGAGTCCTTACCTGCTGGATCAGATGGCGGGGATCGAGCTGGAGAAATCTTTTCTGGCCCAGCTGGATCCCGTGACGGTGTTCGACGCCGACGGCGTCACCGTCGGCGAACGGATCGCCGAGCTCGACGCGCGCTGGGCGGAGGCGAGCGAACTCACGGCCGTGGGGGCTGATGCCTGGTCGGCGCTTTCCCCCGCGCAGGCCGAGCAATACGTCGAAGTCGTCCGACGCGACGGGGAACTGGCCGGTCTGCGCTGGCTCAAGGCCCAGGCCGTCCGCTGAGCTGAGCGGAGCTCGGCTGAAGCCCGTCAGATATCGAACGTCGCGCTTGCTTCGCTTAGGGCGAGCTGCGCGACCGTGAACCCGTTCAGCGATTTGTCGAAGCGCTTGGAAACTTCGCGCCAGAGGGAGGCGACCTGGGGGCCGGAGGCGCCTTTCAGCGTGATCTTGGTCTCGATCAGGTCCGGCTCCACCACTTCGAGCACCTGGCGGAGGGTGATGTCCTCCGGGCTCCTCGCGAGGCGGTAGCCGCCGGTTTTGCCGCGCTTCGAGTCCACCAGTCCTCCTTCGCGGAGTTCGTTGAGGAGCTGGACGAGGTAATTGGCCGGGATGTCCTCGAGCTTGGCGAGTTCCTCGATGCGCGTGACGGACGTGCCGCGGTGACGGCGGGCGAGCTGCGACAGGACGCGGAGGGAATACTCGAGTTTAAGGGAGGCTTTCATGCGCTGTGCTGGGAGCCCGGACCGGGAGGCTTCGGTGAGGAGCCTACGAGGATGAAAGTGCGTTCCGCAACCTCATCTGGCAGGATCGGGGCCTTGGGGCGGGCGAAGTAAGACGTGCCCAGGAAGCAGATGCCCTGGTTCTGCACCACCTGGATGGCCCGGTCGTCCCAGAGTTCGATCATCCCGAAGTCTTTCCGGTCCGTCACCTCGAGTTCCGGGAGTCCGTGGGTCTTCAGCCAGGCCTGCGTGGCGGCGATGCCCACGGGGTCGCCGGCGCGGGCCGTCATGATCTTCACGCGGAGACCGCGATCGAGCCACTGGCGGACGCGGCGCATCATCAGGGGCACCGGCGGGCCGATATGGTCCATCCCTTGCCAAGGCGTGGCTTCGGCCAGAGTGCCGTCGAGGTCGACGCCGATCCAGCCCTGCTGGTTGGCCGGGCGGGTCGAAGGGGCGCGCTCGGACGGCATCGGCTCATCCGGAGCCTGGCTGAGGTCGGGCGCAGGTGTCTTCTGGGCGAAGAGGGAGCGGAGCCACGCGAACATGGGAACAGCGTGGGGCAGGCCTAGGCCCGGGGCAAGAGTGGAGGTAGCCTGGCGCGGTGCGTCGCGCCAGGGAGGCCTGAGTTGAGGACTGCATCGAGGACAGAATGGAAAGATGTCCTCAAGATGTAGATGCTTAGCAGCGCCTACGTGGGGTCTCTTCAGTCCTTGGGTTCGGATGTCTCTGCTCCTCCTCGATGCAGCCCTCAACGCAGTCATCGACTCAGTCCTCTTTCGCGAACGTATCACGCTCGCGAACAGGGTGCTCGGGGCGGGACTCGAACCCGCACACCTTGCGGCGCCAGAACCTAAATCTGGTGTGTCTGCCATTCCACCACCCGAGCAAGACCTGTGAGATGAGGTTTGCGCGTCGGGCGGCGGAGGCAAGCGCTTACGCGAGCCGGCCGAGCGGCGAACCGACCTTGGCGTAGACCTCCACGGCGGTCTCGCCGGCCTGTACGAGGTCGTCCTCGAGCTTGATGCGACCGGGTTCGAAGATCGTGGCGACGAACGATCCGCCGAAGCGGAAGTAGCCTTTCTCGTCGCCCTTGGCGACGGCCCGGCCGGGTTGATAGGTCTCGACGATGGTGCCGACGTTCGTGGCGCCGATGGAGACCATGGTGACGAGCCCGAACGGTCCGGCGTCGATGGTCACGCGCTGGCGCTTGTTCTCCCAGAGGTAGGCGGCCTGGCGGCGGAGCGCGATGGGGTTCACGGAGTAGAGCTGGCCTTGGGCGAGCACGGGCTCGCCGGGCACGCCGGCGACCGGGAAGTGGAAGCGATGGTAATCGACAGGGCAGAGGCGTGAGCAGACGACGGTGCCGCGGGCGTAGCGTTCGCCGAGCGCGCGGTCGGCGACGAGCGCGGGGATGTCGAAGGTCTGGCCCTTGGCGAAGATGCCCTTCACGCGCGAGGCATCGGGGAAGCCGAGGTGACGGCCGTCCGCCGGCAGCACGGCCATGTCGGGACGAGGGTCGAGCGGGCGCGCCGCCGCGTTGAGCTTGCGGTAGAAGAAGTCGTTGAAGGTCCGGTAGGACTTCAGGTCGGGGTCGGCGAACTCGCTCGGATCCAGTCCGAAGGCCTTCACGAAGGGCTCGACGCGACGCGCGCTGCCCGGGCGGTCCATGGCCCAGCCGTAGAGTTTCGAGAACCAGGCCCGCTTGACGACGGCATGGAGGGTCAGTTGGCCGAGGGGGTTGCCGTAGATGCGACGCAGCCAGGCCTCGCCATAGACCTGTTCGGTTTCCATGCGGCCGGTATGGCGGTTGAAGAGGGTGATGGGGGCGTCGACATCCATGCGGTCAGATTTGCCAAAAAAGGACTTCAAGGGAACCATATATCTGTCAAAACGTTCCTTATCTCCATGTCGCGCCTGGCTCACGTCTTCCTCTTTCTCGCCGCGCCGCTCCTGGCCCAGTCCGCCCTGACGAAGAAAGCGCCGGAGGTCGTCCAAGCCGAGATCCAGACCGAACTCATCCGGGCCCGTCTCGAGCTGGCCGCTTCGCAGCGCAGGCTGGCCGCGCTCACGCAGACCCTTGAGCTCCGCCGGCTCGAAGCCGAAGCCGCCCTGCGCGCCGCCCGCGCCGACGTCGCCGCGGCGCCCGCCGAAGCCGAGCAGGCGAAACTCAAGCTCGAGGCCGCGCTCGCCGCCGCCCGCGCGGCCGTGGCCTCCGCCGACAAGGACCGCGTCCGCGCCGAGCTCGAAGTGCAGGCGCGCCTCGCCGCGGCCGAAGTCGCGGTGGAGTACGCCAAGGTCTCGTCGGTCGCCACCATCGCCCGCCTCCAGCAGAAGACCGCGGAGATCGCGAGCGGGGCGAAGATGACCTATCCGAAGGATCCGCTTGTCGACGGCGTCCTGCGCATCTCCGACCGGCGCATCCCGTTCAACGGCAAGGTCGACGACAAGCTCGCCCAGTTCGTCTGCGGCCGCATCGCCTTCTACAACGCCCTCGACGGCGAAGCCCCGATCTTCATCGTCATCGACCGCTCGCCCGGCGGCTCGGTGATGGCGGGCTACCAGATGCTCCAGGCGATGGAGACCTCCAAGGCTCCGGTCTACGTCGTCGTCAAGGGTTACGCCGCCTCGATGGCCGCGATCATCACCACCTTGGCGAAGCGCTCCTTCGTCTACCCCAACACCATCGTCCTGCATCATCAGGCCTCGCTCGGGCTGAACGGAAACGTCACCCAGCTCAAGGAGCAGCTGAAGTGGAGCAAGGTCTGGTGCGAGCGGATCTTCGTGAAGGTCGCCGCGCGCATCGGCGTGACCGTCGACGAATTCGTCGCCCAGATGTACCAAGGTTCCTCGACCGGCGACTGGAAGGTCCTCGGCGACGAGGCCGGCCGCCGCAAATGGGTGACCGACGTCGTCGAGCGCCTGGCCGAAGACTCCCTCACTGTCGCGGGCCCCGTGCCGCCGGTGGCGCCCGAACTTCGCCCGGACGGCTTCAACACCGGCCTGTCTCGCGACGGACGCGTCCGCCAGCCCTTGCCTCCGCTCGGGCCTTGCGACGTCTGGTGGATCCATGACCCCACCGTCGAATACCTTGTCCGCTAACCTCCATACCCGCTCACCGCTTTCCTTTCATCCTATGCATCTCTCCCTCTCCCTGCGCGCCCTCGCCCTCGCTTGCCTGACGACGGCTCCCGTGTTCGCCCAGCAGGCCGCGCCTGTTGCTCCGACCGCTCCCGCTGCTCCTTCGGCGCCGGTGCCGCCCCCTGCGCCGGTCGTGGCGCGCGATGAGCCCAGCCCGGAACAGAAAGCCGCGTTCAAGGAGATTGAAAGCATGCGCGCCGCCAAGGCCCGCATCGACGCCGAGCTCGCCCTCGCCGAAGCCAAGCGCTCCGAGGAGCTCGCGCCGTTGAACGCCGAAGTCGCCCGCCTTTCGGCCGAACGCGCCCTCCGCCTGGCGAAGGCTTCCGCCGAGGCCGCCGTGCTGGAGGACGAACGCGCCCGCCTCGAGCGCCAAGCCGCGCTGGAGGCCGCCCGCTCTTCGGCCCGCCTCGTCGAACGCTCGAACCGCATCCGCGAACTCGAAGCCGAGTCCAAGCAGCTGCAGCTCGAGGCGGCCAACACCGTCGCCCGCCTCTCCAACGAGATCCAGCGTTTCCAGAAGGAGGACGAGGCCCGCAAGATCGCCAGCAAGGCCAAGCCCAAGTACCTGAAGGACCCGCTGGCCGACGGCGTGCTCTATGTCAGCGACCGGCGTATCGCCTTCAACGGCGTCGTCACGGAGCAGCTCGCCGACTACGTCTGCACGCGCATCGCTTTTTATAACAACCAGTCGCCGGAATTCCCGATCTTCATCGTCGTCGACAATTCTCCGGGCGGCTCCGTCGCCGCCGGCTACCAGATCCAGAAGGCCATGGCCGCTTCCAAGGCGCCGGTCCATGTCGTCGTCAAGGGCTTCGCGGCCTCGATGACCGCCGTGATCTGCACCCTCGCCGAACGCTCTTACTGCTATCCTAACACCATCCTGATGCACCACCAGGCGTCGAACGTCGTCCGGGGAAACATGACCGTCCTCAAGGAGCAGATCGATTTCACCAACCAGTGGTTCGACCGGCTGGCCACGCCCGTCGCCAAGAAGATGGGCCTCACGCTGCCCGAGTTCGTGAAACAGATGTACGCCAACGACTCCACCGGCGACTGGCAGGCCTTCGGCGACAAGGCGAAGGAGCTGAAGTGGGTCGACCATGTGGTCGAGCGGATCGAGGAGACCGCCGTCCTCGATCTCCTGCCCGTGCCCATGGCGGCGATGGCCGCGCCTTCGCCCGTGCCTCAGCCCGCTCCGCAGCCTCAGCCGCCCACGCGCGGCGAGATCTCCGGCGTGACCGCGCGCATCGACGACCAAGGTCGTCCGTATTTCGAGCTGCCCCCGCTGGCCAATCCCTTCGATGCGTGGTGGGTCTACGACCCGCAGGGCCTCTACCGGACGCGTTGAGCGGGTTTTTAGCCAGGAGACAGTCGGTTCGGTCCTTTTGATTTGCAGGAACAAGGGGTCGTGCCTTGTTGTCCATTACCCCTTATGCGCTCCTCGTCGCTTCTCGCCTTGTTGGCTTCCGCCGTCTTTGCCACGGCCGCCGAAGATGGCGCCCAAGTCTACAACTCTCTCTGTGCGGCCTGCCACGGCGCCGACGGCAAAGGTCTGAACGGCCTGCCCCCGCTGGTCGGGAGCGAATGGCCCAAGGGTCAGGCGGAGCGCTCCATCAAGATCGTCCTGAACGGCCTGACCGGTCCGGTCGAGGTCGCCGGCAAGACCTACAACATCGACATGCCGCCCCAGGGCGCGGTGCTGAGCGACGAGAAGATCGCCGCCGCGCTGACATATGTCCGCAAGTCCTTCGCGGCCTCCGGTCCGGTGACCGTCGAACAGGTCCGCGCCGTCCGCGCCGCCACCGCCGCCCGCACCACGCCCTGGACCGCGGCCGAGCTGCTCAAGGCCCATCCTTTCCCTCCGGCGAAGACCGCGCTGAAGAACCTCGTCGGCACTCTTTATAAGGGCACCTGGAAGGAAATTCCTGATTTCTCGGCCCTCAAGCCCGCGATGATGCAGGACTTCAACGTCGGGGTCGTCGACCCCGCCCAAGCCGGCCTGAAGGAGAATTATGCGATGGTCTGGGAAGGACAGTTCCAAGCGCCGGCGGACGGTAAGTACAACTTCATCTTCGATTGCGACGACTTCGGCGCGCTTTACGTCGGCGGCGAGCGTGTCGCCGAGGTCAAGGGCATCGGCCCGGTCGGCCCGCGTAAGAAAGAAGTCCAGGTCCTGCTGAAGAAGGGCTCGGCTCCGCTGCGCGTCGAATACGTCCAGGTCGGCGGCGAACAGGTGCTCTTCCTCGGTTACAAGGGTCCGAAGGACAAGGATTTCCAGTGGCTCTCCAAGGCCAAGGCCGCCAAACCGGCCAAGGTCTACCCGTCGATCCCGGTCGAGGCCGCCGACGGCGTCGCCGCGGTCTACCGCAATTTCATCGCCGGCACGACTTCCCGCGCCATCGGCTTCGGCTTCCCCAACGGACTCAATCTCGCTTACAGCGCCGACAACCTCGCGGCGGAGCTCGTCTGGGCTGGTAAGTTCATGGACGGCGGCCGCCACTGGACCGACCGCGGTCAGGGGAACGAGCCGCCGGCCGGCACGAACGTCACGAAACTTTCCGACGGCATCGCCGTGACCTTGGCGGACGGCAAGCCCGGCGCGGTCACGCGCTATGTCGGCGGGAAGGACGACAAGTTCACCGCCGTCCAGGTCGCGGCCGAATTCAAGGGCTACGAACTCGATAAGCACGGCAACCCCACCTTCAAGTCCGCCGGAGAAGGCCTCGCTCTCACGGACTCCTGGGTCGCCGGCGGCTCGGAAACCCAGCCGACGCTGACCCGCACGCTCAAGCTCACCGGCGAACAGGCCGTCACGATCGTGCTCGCCCGCGGCGCCGTGAAGGCCGCCGCCGACGCCGCTTCGGCCTTCGAGCTGCCTAACGGCCTGCGCATCGGCGCCGCCCAAGGCGCCGCCCCCCAGTTGTCTCCCGAGAAGGGCCTGACGCTCACCCTGCGGCCCGGCCAATCCGCCGTGCTCGG
>JBDKKH010000070.1:0-7606 GCA_039796215.1 Verrucomicrobiota bacterium | reverse complement strand
GAGCAGCCGGATCGGGCTCGTCGCGCCGGTGGTGGTCAGATTCGCCGCGGTCTGGACGAAACCGGTGCCTTGAAGGAGGATCTCGGCGTTGGCGGCGTCCGTGCGCAACGGAATGCCGATCGTCAGGTTCGTACCGTAGAGACGGATCGGGCCGCGGGCGTTGATGCCGCCGGCCGACAAGGTGACGGCGGAATTATTGGTCGTCCTGCCGAATGTGAACGAGCCGATATTGGTCGCGGCGGAAGTCACAGCACCGCCGACGTCGAGGCGGCTGATGCCTGGCGTCGCGGTGAATCCAGTCGTGTTGAAAGACGTGAGCTCGACCGCGCCGGTGGTGTTGATCGCGAGGCCGTTCGTCGAGGTGATGTCGAGGACGTCGGCCTGCACCAGTATGTTCGCCGAAGACGAGGTCACCACGGAGGAGGCGGTCTGGCCGAACTTAGCGGAGGCGGTACCGTACTGGGAGAACTTACCGCCTGCGCGCTCGACGATCACCGACACCGAACCCGAACCGGAAAGCAATTGGACGTCAGTGAGCTGGACGTCCGGACCAGTACCGGAGGTGGTCCCCTTGATGGTCACCGTACCTGCGCCTGTGGCGGTCAGGATGACCGGGAAACCATTGGAAGCGGCAAGCTGGGCACCGATATTGGTCGTGGCGCCAGTGCCCGAGCTGGTGAAGAGGATATCACCGTCGACCGTGAGATAACTGCTGGTGGCGGCACCTGCGCGGTAACCATTGATGTCCATGCCCGCGGCGAGGTTGTTCCCCACCGCCACCCCATCGAGGGTGATGTCCCCCGTCGTGCCCGCGTTGACGACGACGCCTTCGAAGGCACTGATACCGATGGTCAGGCTGGCGATATTCTGCGTGGAACGCCCACGCCAGACGACATCGCCGCCACCCGAGAACATGCGCACGTTGGCGTTGTGCCCGACGGCGCCGTTGTAGGAGCCGACCATCAGGCCGGCCGGCACGTTGGTATAGTTGAGCGCGTAACCGGTCGGGATGGTCGTACCCTTCGCGGAGGTCGCCGTGGCGCTGCCCCCGCCGAGTACGATCATCCCGCCGCCGGTGGTGTGGGTCGCGGCCAATCGATCGGCAGCCGTACGGGTATCGAGGGTCGAACTATCCGAAATCAGGATGCCTCGATTGCCCGTGGTCGCCGCGCCGGTGTTCGACCAGTAGACCAGGTCACCGCCGTTCGTCTGCATCGTCAGGGACGCATTCTGCAGGATGTCGGCGGCGGATCTGAAGACCACCGCGGCGTCGGCGGTCGCGGCCGAGACGCCGGCGGCGAGCGTGAGGATTCCTCCGGTAGCGACCTGGACGGCTCCGTTGGCGCGGATACCGACGACGGAACCGACCGTACCGACGGAAAGCGCGTCCGTATCGAAATAGGAAAGGCCTCCGACCGGCTGGGCGACCGTGCCGGCGGCCAGCGTCGTGATGTTGTTGGCGGCGTTCGTGAAGGTATGCGCACCGGCGCCATGGAGCACGAGCGAAGCGGCGGTGACCGCGCCCGCGGTGGCGGTCGTCGAAGTCGAGGCGGTGACGGTCAGCGTATTCGCGCCGACGCTCGTCGCGGCGCCGAAGGTGATCGCGCCGCCGGTGACGGCGGTGTTACCCAGCGCCTTCTTCTGACCGATCGCGCCGGGGAAGGTCACCGCGCCCACGCCCGCGTCGACCGTCAGCGGACTTGCCGCGAGCAACGTCTCACGGACGTAGCGCGGCATGGTGCCAGTCGCCTGCGCATCATTCCAAAGTCCGCTCGCCCCGGTGAACTGCAGGAAAGGCTCCGAGAACGAATCCGTATTCGCACCGCCTGCGTTGTTCGGCTCACCAGCGTTCCAGTTGTTATAAGCCCCGCCGATGACAGTGCCGCCGGAGCCCGTGGTATTCTGCGTGAAGAACTGCAGGCCGCGTCCTGAGTCGAGCAGACCCTCCGGACCAGTGACCCAACGCCAGACCGGATTGGTGCTGACGCCGCTGACACGTCTTCCGCCGATCCAGGCGCTGGTGTACCCTGCGGCGCGGATCCCGATCATGTTCTCCAGGCGGGAAGTGATCGTGGCCAGATAGGTCGACCCCACCGCACCCTGCGTCCCGGAGGCCGCAGCGGTCTGCGCGGCGGTCCAGAGGAGGTCGCCTGCGACCATGTTATAAGTGTTACCCGCGTCGATGGCGCCAGCGAAGGTCGTGGCGCCGCCTCCGGTCAGCACGCTCAGGCCCGAGGCATTGCCGATGAGCAGCTCGCCCTGGACCTCGAACGCACCGCCACCGGTGTTGAAGGTCGCGGCGCTGGCGCCGGTGACGTAGACGTCGCCGCCGACGAGCGTGCTGGCACCGTTGACGGAGGCGGTCGCGCCGCTGCCGAAACGCAGGACGCCGCCGTTGGTGCTGATGCTCCCGCCGACCTGGATGAAGCCCACGCCGTCTCGTGATAAGGTGACGCCATCGCTATCGTAGTCGGCCTCAAACCGCAGATCCACCTTACCCGTAGCCGGCGTGAACGAACCGCCGATGAAGATATCGCGGTGCGCGCGCAGGTCGACGGCGATGTCGCCGCCGCTCGCCTTGGTAAGGCCCTGGTTGAGATCGATGACGAAGCTCGAACCTACGGCGCCGCGCGTCTCGAGCCAGAGGCTGCGCGAGTCGAGCGAGAGCGGCGCGTTCCAGCTCTGATTGCCGCCGGACAGGATCGTGCGCGTTCCCGTACCGGCTCCGAGCAGGACGCCGGCGCCGTTGATGTTCATCGCGCCAACCGGCGTCGCCACGCCGACATTGCCGCCGAAGGTCACGGTACCGGAGCCGGTGCTGATGGTCAGGGCCTGCGCTCCGTTGATCGTGGAGGCAAAGGTGATGTTACCTGGCGTCGAAGAAGCGACGAGCCTGCCGGTGATGCGGATGAAGCCGTTATATCCAGCCGCCGGCGTGGTGGCGGCGGCATTGGCCGGAGCTGCGGCGTAGGCAGTGAGGGACTCTCCGGTGACCGTGACGCCCACGGCGCCGCTGGTACCGGCGAAACCGCCGCGACCGCTGGTCTCGGTGGTAGCGTCGGCACCGACACCACCCCTGCCGCCGAGGATACCACCGCCGCCACCGCCGGAACCGCCGCCGTCCGGGCGCGGCGTACCGCCCGAACCACCTGCACCGCCGGCGTTGCCCGAAGCAACCTGAGAGGTAGCGCCCTGGCCCGTCGTCTCGCCGTCGCCTGAAACATTATTACCGCCGGCACCGCCGCCGCCACCGCCGCCGACAATCGTACCACCCAGGATCGAAACGACCGAAGCGGCGCCACCGCCGCCACCCCCACCAGAACCACCGGAAGAACCCGCGTTGCCGCCCGTGCCGCCTTGGTAACCGGCACGGCCGGTACCACCGGCGCCACCACCGTTACCGCTCGCGGAGTTGGCGCCGGCACTTCCGCCGGTGCCGGCGTGGATGATGGCATCGGTTACGCCAGACAACGCAACGGTCGCGGTATAATCGCCGGAAGCCCCGCCGGCAAAACCAACGCTATTACCATCGGAACCACCTTGGGCTCCGGTACCACCGATGACCCGGAACGTGACGGAAGGGCCGCCGAAGCGGGCGGTGAGCTGCTCCCATGAGGCATGCCATGCGTAGTTGACGACGTTCCAACCGGTGGAGTCGAGATTGACGCCCGCGGTCAGATTGACGGCGCCGTTGTAAGTCTGGTCACCACCGGTGAGGATGTTCGCACCGAGATTGATCGTGCCGCCGGCGTTCAGCGTCAAAGCTCCGCCCATCCCGATGATGGAGTTGATGTTGATGTTGTTGTCCGCGGTCAGCGTCAGGCTGTTCGGGCTGAGCGATTCGATCTGTCCGCTGATCGTGATGTCGCCGGCGCCGGCGGAATAAGTCGGCGAGACGCCGACGGCCGAACCGCTGCCGGCGGTGCTGATCGAGACATTGCTCGTCAGCAGGCCGACGCGCAGTTGGTCCGGCGTGAGGTTTCCGCCGCTGGCGGCGATGGTGATGTTGACGGGGTCGAGGAGCCAGTCGCCGGTGCGTCCTTTCGGCGAAAGGGTATCGACGGAGATGCCCGCGACCTGAAGCACGTAGCCGGAAGTCTCGACCCGGCCGCCGTCGCCGCCGAGCTCGCCGCCGCGCGCGCGGATGATACCGACGGCCTGCGTCAATGAAAGGATATCGCTGACGTCCGACCAGAGCACGACTTCGCCGCCACGACCTAGGCGGATCGCCGAGGCGTCGATGAGCACGTTCGCGGCCTGGGTGACGCGACGCGCCTGCGGGAGCGGACCGGCGCCCTGCCAGCCGCCGCCGACATGGATCCGACCGCCGCCCAGTTCGCCCGTGGCGAGCAAGGAAGAGGCGTCTAGCAAGGCGATGGTCGGCGCGGTGATGTCGACCGAGCCGCCCTTGCCGGTGGGGAAGAGGCGTCGACGAGTCCGCCCTGCTCCACCGACTCGGAGGCGCCGAGCATGACGCGTCCGCCGTCGGTGGTGATGCCGTTCGCGGCGATCTCGCCGGTATTGCGGATCACGCCCGCGGCCATCTCGTTGTGCGCCTGGGCGGAGACGATGACCTGGCCGCCGGGCGCGCGCACGATACGGCCGTTCTCGACGAGCGCGCGCACGCGCGCGGGTTCGACGAGGAGTCCGGTCACGCCGGCGGCGGGATCGAAATTGAAGCTGACGGCCTCGCCCGCGGCGAGGAGCACGCTGCCCGTCTCGGCCATGATGAGTCCGGCGTTGCGGACTTCCGGCGCGAGGAGCGCGACGTAGCCGCCGAGCGCGCTGCGGATCGCGCCTTCGTTGACGATGGTACCCGTCGCGCCGAGGCGACGGAAATCAAGCCGGCCCGCCAGGAATTCGGCATCGCCGATCGACAGCGTCGAGGCCACGAACGCGCCGACGTCGACGCTCGAGGTCGGGCTGAAGTAGACGCCGTTCGGATTGACGAGGAAGACCTGGCCGTTGGCGGTCAGGCGGCCGAAGATCCGGCTGGGGTCGGTGCCGACGACGCGGTTGAGGATCGCCGCAGACGCCGAGGGCTGGTCGAAGCGCACCGTCGCGTCGCGTCCGACGTCGAACGCGGCCCAGTTGACGATCGCGCGGTCCGAACCCTGCGTGACGGTGAGCGTCGGCGCGGCGGCCGGGCCGGAAGTCGCGAGCGAGACCTGGCCGGCGGCGACCTGCCCGCCGGACGGCAGCGCGCCGGTCGCGGGAGCCGTCTGCGCCATCGCCTGCGGCAGCAGGAACGCGGCCGTCATGAGCACGGCGCGGGTCAGCGGGAAATGGCGACGAGGCTTCCGCAAGGTCAGAAGTTCAGGGCGACCGAGAACCAGAAGCGGTCCGCGCGGAGCGAGCCGTCCTGGTCGGAGCCGTCGACGCGGGGGTTGGGATTATCGCCGAGGCGGCGGGACCAGGTGGCGCGCCAGACCGAATCCGCCGGGCCTTGCCAGCTGAGTCCGAGTCCGGCGCCTTCGTAGGAAAGATCGTTGTTCACCGCCGCGCCGGCGATGGCGTTGTCGGCGTTGACGCGCATGCGCGCATGGTCGACGAAGGCGATCGCCTGCCAGCGGGGCGCGCACTGCCAGCGGGCTTCGGCGGAGGCGACGTAACCGGCGTCGCCCGAGCCTTCGTTGATCGGGTAGGCGCGCACGGCGCCGACGCCGCCGGCAAAGAGCTTCTCGGCGGAGTCGAGGTTCTTGGAGGCGAGCTGGCCGTTGAGCGAGACGGCGAGGAAGAGATCCTCCGCGAGGTTCTGCGTGCGCGAGACGGCGAGACGCAGCTTCTGGAAACGGCCTTCGGCGCGTGTGCTCGCGGCGACCGCGGCCTGGTTCGGCGAACCGGCGAGGTCGAGTTCGCCGACGGACCACACCGCCTGCGCGCTGGTGACGCCGCCGCCGAAAAGATCGTCGTAAAGGTTGCCGTTGAAGCCGGCGGAAAGGGCGCGGATGCCGTAATCGCTCGCGATCGTGCCGGCGGCTTCGTTGCGGAAGGACTTGTCTTCGAAGCCGGCGGTGAAGTTGACGTTGAACACGCGGCTGCGCGCGAGCGGGCGGACGTAGTCGGCCGACCACGTGGTGGCCTGGCCGGAAAGACGCGCGGCGAGGAACTCGTCGGCGACGAGGTCGTAATCCATGCGGCTCACGCCGACCGAGACGCGCGAGCCTTCGTAGCCGACGGGGATGCCGAGTCCGAAGCGGCCGTAGAGCGCGCCGTCGGACTTGAGCGCATCGGCGCTGAACTGCTCGCCCTTGCCCTGCGGGCTGGCCAGCGCGAGCGAAGCAAGGCCGCGCGCTTCGCCCGTCGAACGCGCGCCGGCGTTGTCGGCGGTGACGGAGCCGGACCAGGTCGGAGTGCGACGCGAAAGCAACACGAGGTCGCTGCGGCCTTCCTCGGTGCCGGCGGCGAGCCCGCCGGTGACGGACGCGCCGGGGATGTCGCCCGCAAGCAGGATGCCGCGATCAAGCTGACGCATGTCGGTAGGCGCGCCAGGCTGCATGGCGTGCACGATGATCTGGCGGAGAAGCTCAGGGTCGATGCGACCGTCGGAGGCCGCGTCGAGCGTCACGCCGCCGAAGCGCGATTCGAGCACGCGCAAGGTGACCACGCCGTCCTTCACTTCCTGCTTCGGGACGGCGACGGTCGCGACGTAACCCTGGCGACGATAATAGAGCGAGATCTCCGCCGCGGCGTTGCGCAGGTCTTCGAAACCGAGCGGCTTGCCGACATACGCGGCGAGCTGCGGCGCGAGCGTCTCGGACGGGATCAGCAGATTGCCGGTGAAACGGAAAGTCGTGACGACGATCTTCGGTCCTTTCGGCTCGGTGAGTTCGACCTTGGGCGGCGGCGCGGGCGGACCGACGTCGGGCAGACGGGGCGGCGGGAAACTCCGCTGAATCTGATTAAACAAACTACCGGCATCCGGGGCGGTCTGGGCAGAAACCTGTGCGTAACAAGCAGACAGCAAGGCGCACGCGGCCCAGAATGAGCCGGCCGAAGCCTTTGATGCGTGATGCTGAAAGTTATTCACAATTAGATGGAAAGACCCAAAATGAGAGAAAACCCCTAGCCGGAGATGGCAAGTCCAAGGATATCAACGGGTAGGGATGAGCTTGGAAGGTAGGGGGCATCAGGTTTAAATGACTGATTTATGTCTTTAAATGAGGTTAAATGATGGATAAATTTCATTTATAGGCCCAAGGTAGGGACAGCACCACGTGCTGTCCTAGAGTTATCCATTCTCAGGTGACGGGTGGCAGCCCCGGGTGGCAGGTGGCGGGATGAAGGCGCACCACTCAAAGGGAAACCGGAGACCGGATGATTGGCTGGGGGCTAAATTAATTTCGGGTCCCAGGTCTCGGCCATCGGGTCTCTGGTTCAGATGCTCAGGTTCGGGGCCTGGTCCCGGGCCTGATACCCGAACCTGTTCCCGTACCCGTACCTGCAGCCGAGACCTGTGACCCGAGAATGAATCCCGGTTTCCGGTCCCCCCGTTGTATTTATGAATCACCTAGGACAGCACGTGGTGCTGTCCCTACCCCACGGTCACTTGGCGGCGGTTTCTTCCACTCCGGCTTCGGCGCCGCGGGCGCCGACGTAATAGGCC
>JBDKKH010000069.1:0-5912 GCA_039796215.1 Verrucomicrobiota bacterium | reverse complement strand
AGCGACTTCGCATCGCCGATGAAGCCCCCGACGCGGCCGAAGGCCGGGTTGGCGGACGCGAAGGCCGTGAGCCGGCGGTGACGCAGGCTCAGGAGGACGATGCCGAGGCGCACCGGCAGGTAGAGCAGCCAGCCGGGCCAGAGCGAAGGCTGCAGCAGCCCGCGGATCTTCATCACGATCTCGCGCCGGCCGCGCCAGGTCATCGCGGGGATGACCCAGTGCGTGCCGAACCAGATCAAGGCGAAGAGACCGAGCACGATCCAAGCGGCATACTGCTTGTAGCGGGGGAACTGCTCCATGAAGGGCGGCCCGAGCGTGCCGCCGAGCATCATGAGCACCGGCGTCCAGACCAGGGCCGCGGTGAAAAGCAGCATCGAGAGCCGCGGCAGCCCGAGGCGCAGGATGCCTGCGGTCACGAAGGTCGGCACGCGGCTGGCGGGGATGAAGCGCGAGCTGACGATGACGAGCATGCCCCGGGGCGAGCCGAACCAGCCGGCCATCCGGTCGATCTCGTGCTCCTTGACGATCCACTTGAGCGGCGCCTGGCGGAGCGCGCCGCGTCCCAGCCAACGGCCGAGGGAGTAGAGGACCATGTCGCCGATGAAGATCCCGACCGTGCAGGCCAGCGCCGCCCACCAGAAGCCGATGATGCCCTCGGCGGCGAGCAGGCCGGCGGCGAGGCAGGTCGGATCCTCGGCCACGAACGTGCAGAGGATGATGATGAGGAGCAGGATCCAGAAGCGCGCGCCGTCGGACACCACGAGCTCCGGGTAAGGTTCGTTCGCGGAGACCGGCGCGGGGCGCTTCCCGGCCCTGCCGGACTCGACATCGGCGAGGAAGCCCGCGACCGCGGGGGTCGCGGCGGCGGCGACTTCCTGGCCGTGGCCGCCCTCGAGTTCGAGCAGGCGGGCCTGCGGCATCAGCCGCGCGGAGTAACGGGCCGCGTCGACCGGCGCGATCCAATCGGACTTGCCATGGACGAGGAGCACCGGACCGTCCCAGGCGCGCAGCATCTTCTTGGCGTCGGAGAGATCGCTGTCGAAGAACACGCCCGAATAGCCGCGGTTGTACGGCAGACGGTCGGCCAGCCCGAAATGCGGCGTGGCGACGTCGAACAGCACGAACGGGAGGTGGTGGAAGAAATAGACGAACTTGTTGGCGACGGCGTTGCCGAGGAGGGTGTATTCCTGGGCGCCGGGAGCGGAGACGAAGGTCAGCGACGCCACGCGGTCCGGGTGCTTGGAGGCGAGGGTGAGGGCGACGGCGCCGCCCATGCCTTCTCCCACGAGATGGAAACGGCGGCGGCCGAAGCGGGCCTCGAGCTCCCGTAGGAGATCGTCGGCGATGGCGTCGTCGCCCATCGAAGCCCGCGAGCGGTGCGAAGCGGTCGGCCAGCGGGCGACATAGACCTGTCCGAAACCCGGAATCCCGTCGGGCTTGCCGTCGAGGAAGGTCACGCGCCACCGTTGTTCGCCGCGATCCGGCAGGCCCGGCATCACCACGACCGGCAGGGCGCCGGCCGGACCGGACGGACCGACCTGGGCGACCTCGATGGCATGGGCCAGTTCGGGCTTGGGCTGACGGTCGGCCGAGGTGGCCCATCGGGAGATAAGGACCAGCAGGACATAGGCCGCCAGCACGATCCACTTCACCGGAACGCGCCCGAGGTTGCGCTTACGTTCGGCGAGGGTGGGCATCCGACCCTCATCAAAGGTCGTCGGCCACCCGGGGCAAGACGGGAAGGGCGAAACCGAGGCGATTGGCCGATTTATGGCTTCCGTAAAGGAGCCAACCCCTCTTGTCTTCCCCTACGTGCAATCTACCGGAAAGGAACTCCCAGGCCTCAGGGTCACCGTCGACAAGGTGGTGCACCATCGTGACGCCAACTTCCCCCCGGAGACGCCCCACGCGTTCGTCTACTTCCTGACCATCAGCAACCTTTCGCAGGAGACGGTCAAGCTCCTGGGGCGGAAATGGATCCTACGCGGGGCCGACGGCCAGGTCGAGATCGTCGAAGGCGACGGCATCGTGGGCGAGACCCCCACCCTGCCCCCCGGCGAGAAGTTCTCCTATAACAGCTATCACCTCGCCGGAGGCCCCGTCACCGCCGAGGGTTCCTTCCACGGCACCACCCTGGGCGGCGAGCGCGTCTTCACGCGCATCCCCGTCTTCGCGATGACCCCTCCCCCCGACCCTTCCTGATGCGACTTACCGACCTCAATTCCGGCCGCGAAATCGGCGCCAACTGCATGCTCGCCGAATTCGGCGGCCTGCGCCTGGTGTTCGATTGCGGCCTCCACCCGAAGCACTCCGGCCGCCAGGCGCTGCCGCAGATCGGCAAGATCCAAGGGAGCGTCGACGGCGTCATCCTGACCCATTGCCACCTGGATCACCTCGGCTCGTTGCCGCTGCTGCTGAAGCAGCATCCCGGCGCCCGCGTCTTCGCTTCCGCCGCCACCACGCTCTTCGTCCGCCGCCTGCTCAGCAACTCCATCCAGGTGATGAAGCGGCAGCGCGAGGAGACCGGCAATCCCGACTACCCGCTGTACGTCGAGAGCGACGTCGAACGCGTCGAGCACGCCCTGGCGGCGGTGCCGCTCGCCAACCCCCGCGTCATCGGCCGCGGCGGCGAAGAAGTCGCGCTGACGTTCCACCTCGCCGGACACGTCGCCGGAGCCGTGGGCTGCCTGGTCGAGCACCGTCGCAAGAAGCACTTCTTCACCGGCGACGTCCATTTCCAGGCCCAGCGCACCGTCGCGGGGGCCAATTTCCCGCGCACGCCGGTGGACACGCTCGTCATGGAGTGCACGCGCGGGGCGACCATGACGGTCCCCTCCTTCAACCGCGGCCGCGAGGAGCAGCGGCTCATCAAGGCCATCAACGAAGTCTGCGACGAAGGAGGTTCGGTGCTCCTGCCGGCGTTCGCCTTCGGTCGGATGCAGGAGATCCTGCTCCTGCTCCAGGAAGCCGCCGACGCGGGCGACCTCGCCGACGTGCCGATCTTCTGCTCCGGCCTCGGCATGGACCTCTGCGATTACCTCGACGCCGCCAGCAAGAAGACCAAGCAGGTCAAGTTCAGCCGGCAGGTCCTGCGCGACCTCGGCATCCTGCCGCTCTCGCGCAAGTACGTCCAGCCCGGCAAGAACATGCCCGAGCGCGGCATCTACCTGCTCTCGAGCGGCATGCTCGTCGAGAAGACGCCGGCCTGGCGCGTCGCCGCGAACATGCTCGACCATGAGGAGAACGCCGTGTTCTTCGTAGGCTATTGCGACCCGGAGACCCCGGGCGGCGAGCTGATCGGCCTCAACCCCGGCGGCGAGTTCAAGTTCAAGTCCCTCGACCACACGTCGACCCTGCGCGCCAAGGTCGAACGCTTCCACCTGAGCGGCCACGCCGACCGCGAGGAGTTGGTCGATTTCGCGAAGGACCTCGCGCCGAAGGACATCATCCTGACGCACGGCGATCCGCCCGCGCGGGCCTGGATGAAGGAGACCCTCGCGGCCGCCCTGCCGGGCACGCGCATCCACGACCCCGAACCGGGCGTCCCCCTGGAACTGTGACCCTGCTGCCGCAGTCCGTCGAAGACTGGCGCGAGTTCACGCTCACGCGCGGTCCGCGCATGGCGGCGGAGGCATTCCTGATCAAGCTGGCGGCGATGCCGGCGGCGGAGCAACGCGCCGCCCTCTGCGGCCTGCCCGACGCGCGCGCGCTGACGCAGCGCTTCGAGGCGGCCTGGCCGCTGCGCGAAGCCGCCCTCGGCGGCGTGCCGTTCCTCACCAAGGACCTCTATTTCCGCGAGGGCGAACCGACCTACGCGGGCTCGACTTTCCTCCCCGAGGAGATCGGCGCGGCGCGGGCGACCTCGTCGCTGCCCGCCGCGTTCGCCGACGACGCCGGCGCAGTCGAATGCGGGCGGACGCAGCTCAACGAATTCGCCTTCGGCCTGTCGGGCGAGAATCCGCATTTCGGCGACTGCCCCCACCCGGAGCGCGCGGACCTGCTCGCCGGCGGTTCGAGTTCGGGCTCGGCGTTCGCGGTCGCGCGCGGTCTGGTGCCCTTCGCGCTCGCGACCGACACCGCCGGTTCGATCCGGGTCCCCTGCGGTTACTGCGGCGTCTGGGGCCTGCGGCTGACGCCGGATATCGCGCCCGTCGGCGACATCTTCCCGCTGTCGCCGGGCTACGACACCCAAGGCTGGATCGCGCGCTCGGCCGCCGACCTGCGCCAAGTCTCCGCCGCGGTGCTCGGCGAAGCCCCGCCCGCAGGGGCGGGACTCTGGGCGGGCGACCTCGGCCTAGGCATCCCGCCGGCCGACCTGGCCGCCATGCGCGCGACGGCCCTGCGCGCGGGGGCGCAGGAGGACCTCGCCGCGACGACCTTGCTGCGCCTCGCGCTCGCGGACGCCGCCGAGGCGTACCCGGTGCTGGGCGGGCACGCCGCCGCCCGCGTCCACGCGGGCTGGCTCGAACGCCGACGGCCCGACTACGATCCCGCCGTCTGGGCGCGGCTCGACGCGGGCCGCCGCCGGACCTACGATGAACTCCGCGCCGCGGAAGTCGTCCGCGCCCGCGTGACGGACGCCCTGCGCACGGTCCTGCGCCGGCATCACTTCATCGCCCTGCCCGCGACCTTCGGCGGAGCGGTCTCCAAGGCCCGCGCCGACGAAGCGCATCGCCGCCGGCTGCTCACGCTGAACGCGCCGGCGTCGCTCGCCGGGCTGCCCGCGGTGGTGGCGCCCGTCGCCCTGCCCGACGGGCTCACGGCCGGCGTGCAGTTCATCTTCCCCGACCTCGCGAACTTCGGCTGGGACTCCGTGCTCGGCCGGCTGGGCTGATCAGAGCCGCTGCCGGCGCATGTGCGCGGACGGCTGCCCGAGCGCCTCGCGATACTTCGCGACGGTGCGGCGGGCGATCTGGACGCCGCGCTTGCGCAGTTCGACGGTGATCGCCTCGTCGGCCAGCGGCTCGGCGGGGTTCTCGCGGGCGAGGATGTCGGCGATCATCTCCTGCACGCCTTCCTGCGCGACCGTGCCGCCGTCGGCGGTCGCCACGCCGGAGGTGAAGAACCAGCGGAACTCGCGGAGGCCATGCGGCGTGAGCATCCATTTGTTGGCCGCGGCGCGGCCGACCGTGGTCTCGTGGACGCCCATCTCCTTGGCGACGTCGGTCATCGTCAGCGGCTTGAGCTTGGCGGGGCCGTGCTCGAAGAATTCGGCCTGACGCTCGAGGATGATGTGCGCGAGTTTCTCGACCGTGCGCTGGCGCTCCTCGATGGCCCCGATGAGGAACTTACCCTGCCGCATGCGCTCCAGGATGTAGGCCCGCTCTTTTTCGCCGAGGGCGTTGCCGGCGAGCATGTCCTTGTAGGCGGGGACGAGGCGCAGCTTGGGCACGTGGCGGTCGTCCATGGTCACCTTCCAGCTCCCGTCCCGGTTCGCCTCGACGGTGGCGTCCGGCGTGACGACCCGGTTGTCGTCGCGGGCGAAGCGGCGCGCGGGCACCGTCTCGAGCTTGGCCAGTTCGGCCAGGGCCTCGCGGATGTCGTCCAGTTCGACGTCGAGGACGCGCGCGCATTCATCGAGCCGGCGGCCCATCATCGGCTCCCAGCATTCGCCGATCAAGCGGGCGGCGGTCGAGAGACTGCGGCCGCGCTGACGCAGCTGGGCGAGGAAACATTCGCGGAGGTCGCGGGCGCCGATGCCGGGCGGGTCGAAGCCCATCAGCAAGGTGTGGGCCGTCATGACGGCCTCGTACGGCTGGCCGGAACGCAGCGCGAGGGTCGAAAGGTCTTCCTCGACGAACCCACGCTCATCGAGCGAGGCGATCAGGAGCTTCAGCGCTTCCTGGACCGCGGAGTCATCGCTGGCCGTCCGGGCCTGGTCGGCGAGATGCTCCGAAAGCGAGGCTTCGCCG